>NZ_JBEXDT010000008.1:0-126343 GCF_040605905.1 Nonomuraea sp. NPDC005501
CGGCTGACCGGCGACGCGCCGCCGGAGCGGCTGACCGGCGACGCGCCGCCGGAACGGTTGCCGGGCCACGCGCCGCCGGAGCGGCTACCGGGCCACGCGCGCGGTGACGAAGCGGACCGGGACCTCGATGGCCAGCGACCCGCTCCCACCGCGTAGCCGATCGAGCCCCTCGACGAGCCGCTCGCGCAGATCCTCGCGCTGCGGGGCGGGCAGGTTCTGCCACAGCAGCCGCATGCCCTGGGTGTGGGACCACTCCACCCATCGCTCGGGCGACTCGGCGGTCATCAGCACCGGCTCGTCCAGCACCCGCACCTCGCCGTAGCCGGCGCCCTCCAGCGTCCTCGCCAGGTCGCCGGCGTCCTCCAGCCAGCTGTTGAAACGCCGTACGAGTGCCTCCGGCCGCCATTCCGGCGGCAGGTGATCCAGCAGCGCGGGCGGAATGAGCGGCGTGAACTCCGGCGGCAGGAACGGAAAAGTCCCGGCCCGGAAAACCGGGCTGGAGAATGCGATCCGGCCGCCGTCCGCCAGCAATTCCGTATATCGGGAAAGCGCTCCCGGAGCGTCGGGCAGGAAAATGATGCTGTAACCGCCCAGCAGCACGTCGAAAGCGCGGGCCGGCAGCTCCGGATTTTCCGCGTCCATCACCCGCGCCTCGATATTGGCCGCGCCCCGGGCGGCGATCTCCCTGTCCACCTCCGCGACCATGGCCGGGGCCAGGTCGATGCCCAGGGCGCGGCCGCGCGGACCCACCCGCTCCGCCGCGGGGAAGAGGCTGGCGCCCCTGCCGCACCCCACGTCGAGAACCCTCTCACCTGCGGCTGGAGCCGCCAGCTCGACGAGCCGGCGGCCCATCGGGGTGAAGAACTCCACCCCCATCCGGTCATAGCGCGCGGCGGAGTCGTCGAAGACCACCGCGACCTGTCGCTTGTACGCCGAGCTGTCCATAGGCCCTCCCGTCTGCACAATCACCAGTATTCGAGCGCCTCTGGAGAACGGGTCGAGAACGGGTTCACCCCCGCCCTTACCGCTTGTCCCGCGCACGGCCCCGAGCGAACAATCGAAGCGAGCAATCGAACGCGGACACTCACCCTTTCAGTGGAGCGCCGATGAGCAAGCAGATCGAAACGGTCCGCCGCATGGTGGCGGCGTACAACAGCGGCGAAACCGGTGACGTCGAGGAGTACATTCATCCGGAATATCTGAATCCCGGCGCGCTGGAGCACCATCCCGACGCGCGCGGCCCCGAGGCGTTCGCGGGCGCGGTCAAGTGGCTGAAGTACGCCTTCTCCGAGGACGCCCACCTGGAGGAGATCGGCTACGAGGAGAACGGCGAGTGGGTGCGCGCCCGCCTCGTGCTCTACGGCCGCCACGTCGGCGACCTCGTCGGGATGCCGCCCACCGGCCGCAGGTTCTCCGGTGAGCAGATCCACCTGATCCGGATCGTGGACGGCAAGATCCGCGACCACCGCGACTGGCCCGACTACCTCGGCACGTACCGGCAGCTCGACATGCCCTGGCCCGCGAACGGCGGCTGGCGTCCCTGATGGCCGGGCCCCGTGACGACGACGCGCTGTGGACGCTGATCCGCCTGGGCAGCCTGCACACCCCGATGGCCGTGCGCGTGGCGGCCACCCTCCGCCTGGTCGACCACATCCAGGCCGGCGCCACCAGCCCCCGTGAGCTGGCCGAGCGGACCGGCACGAACCCGGACGCGCTGGCCCGGCTGGCGCGCCACCTCGTCGCGGTCGGCGTGCTGGAGGAGCCGGAGCCCGGGAGGCTGGCGCCGACGGCGGTCGGCAGGGTCCTCGCCGACGACCATCCCGCCGCCCAGCGCGCCTGGCACGACCTCGGCGAGATCGTGGCCAGGGCCGACGTCGGCTTCACCCGGCTGCTGGACGCCGTCCGCACGGGCCGGCCCACGTACGCCGACGTCTACGGCAAGCCGTTCTACGACGACCTGGCCGCGCAGCCGCACCTGCGGGAGTCGTTCGAGACGCTGATGGCCTGCGACCAGCACGTCGCCTACGACGCGCCCACCGCCGCCTACGACTGGAGCGGCGTGCGCCACGTGTGCGACGTCGGCGGCGGCACGGGCGGGTTCGTGGCGGCCATCGCGCGGGCCGCGCCGCACCTGACCGCCACGGTCGTGGAGCTGCCCGGCACCGCGCAGGCCGCGCGCGACCACCTGGCGGCCGAGGGCCTGGCGGACCGGGCCGACGTGATCGAGGGCGACTTCTTCCAGCCGCTGCCCTGCAAGGCCGACGTCATGCTGCTGTCGTTCGTGCTGCTCAACTGGCCGGACGAGGAGGCCGCGCGGATCCTCGCCCGGTGCGCCGAGTCGCTGAACCCCGGCGGCCGGATCCTCGTCCACGAGCGCGACGACCTGGCCGAGAACTGCGGCAACGAGCGGTTCACCGAGCTGGACCTGCGGATGCTCGTGTTCCTCGGCGGGCGGCTGCGCACCCGCGACGACTGGGCCGGACTGGCCGCCCGCGCCGGGCTGGTCGTGGAGTCCGTGCGCCGCCTGCCCAACCCGACGATCCCCTTCGAGCTGTCCCTGCTCGTGCTCGCGCCGGCCCAGGAGGTCTCGTGACGGCCCGTGTCATCGCCAACGGCGACGTGTCCCTGTGGAGCGAGGACTTCGGCGACCCCGCCGCCCCGCCGCTGCTGCTCGTCGCCGGCGGCAACCTGTCGGCCAAGTCCTGGCCCGACACGTTCGTGGCGCGGCTCGCCGAGCGGGGGCACCACGTCATCCGGTACGACCACCGCGACACCGGCCGCTCCACCATGACCGACTTCCAGCGACGCCCGTACGGCTTCGACGAGCTCGTCTCCGACGCGCTGGCCGTGCTCGACGGGTGGGACGTCCCTGCCGCGCACGTCGTCGGCATGTCCCTGGGCCACACCATCGGGCAGCTGCTCGCCATCGACCACCCCGACCGGTTGCTGAGCCTCACGCTCATGCTCGGCGGCGCGCTCGACGTCGACTTCGACGCCAACATCGGGCGCGCCATGAGCGGCGGGCCGTCCGAGGACGGACTGCCGCTGCCCACGCGGCGCTTCCTGGAGGTCATCACCCTGATGTCGCAGCCGGTGGACGGGCCCGAGGCCGAGCTGGAGCGGCGGGTGGAGAAGTGGCGGCTGCTCAACGGCGAGGACCAGCCGTTCGACGCCGACGAGTTCCGCCGTCTGGAGCTGCGCGCCATCGCGCACGCGGGCGCCTTCCAGGAGCCGATCAACCACCACATGATCCCGCAGCCGCCGGTCTCGCGGGCCGCGGGGCTGGCCGGGGTGAGCGTGCCCACGCTGGCGATCCAGGCGATGCGCGACCCCGCCGCGCCGCCGCCGCACGCCCGGCACGTCGCCGACCTCATCCCCGGGGCGCAGGTCGTGGAGCTGGCCGGGATGGGACACGCGCTCACCTCGGCCGTCCATGAGCCGCTGGCCGCCGCGATCTGCTCGCACACCCTCCGTACGCCCCGTCGCGTCACGACCTGAGGAGCACCACGATGCCGACCACGCCGCAGACCACAGCCCCGACCCCGGTGCCGGCTCCAGCGTCGAGCCCCGCGCCGGACCCGCGGCCGGCCTCAGAGCCGGTCGCCGCGTCCGCGCCGGAGTCCTCGACCGTGACCCCCAGCGAGCTCGGCCGTCACCTGCTCACGATCCGCGGCTTCCACTTCGTGCTGGGCTCGCTGGGCGACCCGTACGCCCGGCTCCTGCGCGGCGAGGGCGACGACGCGGCGGCGCTCGGCGACGAGATCAGGGGCAAGGGCCCCCTCTACCGCAGCGACCTCGGCACGTGGGTGGTGGCCGGCGGTGAGGCGGCCGCCGAGCTGCTGCGCGACCCCCGCCTCGACGTCCGCCACCCGGGCGGTGACCGGGAGCATCTGGGCGAGAACCTGTGGGAGACCTGGCGCACCTGCCACGTCACGCCGATGGACGGCGCCCTGCTGACGCTGCCGCTGGCCGACTACCGGCGGCTCGACCGGGTCAACCGGCCCGTGCTGGGCCCGGTGGTGGCCGGGGCGTGGCGTGAGGACGTCCGGCGGGCCGCCGACCGGATCGCGGGCGGGCTCGGCGAGGCGTTCGACCTGGCCGGCGACCTGGTCGGGCCCGCGGTCGCCGAGTCCCTGACCCGCGTCCTCGGCCTGTCCTCACCCTCCCCCTCCCCGCAGGCCGGTGCGGTCGGTGCCGCCGGGCGGGAGGTGGCGGAGTTGCTGCCCAGGCTGGGCGTCGCGCTGGACGCCGTGCTGTGCCCGCCGCGGCTGCCCGTCGCCCACGACCTGGAGCAGGCCGTCGCCCGCGCCCGGGACCTCGTCCGGGACCTCGTGGCGGAGCGCGCGGCCGAGCCGGGGGACGACGCGGTGAGCGCGATGCTCGCCACCGGCCTGGGCCCGGCCGACGTGGCGGCGGTCTGCCTGCTGCACCTGGTGGCCGGAGCGGAGATCGCGGCGGCCGTCGCCGCCGACACGTTCGTGGCGCTGCTCGACCACCCCGGCCAGTGGGCGGCCGTGTGCCGGTCGCCGGAGCTCGCCGCGGACGCCGTCGAGGAGACGCTGCGCTGGTCGCCGCCGGTGCGGCTGGTCAGCAGGATCGCGCAGGAGCCGATCGCCCTGCACGGTCAGGAGATCGACGCCGACGGCCACGTCGTGATCGTCGTGGACGCCGCCAACCGCGACCTCGCCGGGCTCCCGGACCCGGACCGCTACGACCTCGCCCACGCGGGGGCGCCCCGCCTCTCCCTGACCGGCGGTGGATACGAGGAGCTGGTCGCGCCGCTGGCCCGCGTGGTCGCCACCGAGATCGTCCGCGTCGCCGCCGCCCGGTGGCCCGGCCTGCGCGCGGACGGAGCCGTCGTGCGCCGCATGCGCTCGCCCGTCGTACGGGCCGTGGTCAGGCTCCCCCTGTGCCGGTGAACTTCCCGTGCTGTCCGGAGACGTGCGCCGGTGAACGACCTGTGCCGTCCGGAGACCTGTGTCGTAAGGAGATTCGACGATGCGCGTGCTGGTCACGTCCTTCGCCATGGACGCCCACTTCAACGGCATGGTGCCGCTGGCCTGGGCGCTGCGCACCGCGGGGCACGAGGTCCGGGTGGCCAGCCAGCCCGCGCTGACCCCCAGCATCGCCCGGGCCGGGCTCACCGCCGTGCCCGTGGGCGACGACCATCAGGTGGAGCGGGCGATGGCCGCCGCCGCCCCCGGCGTGTTCACCCTGCACCAGAACCCCGACTACCTGGAGGGCCGGCCGGAGCTGCTCGACCTGGACTTCCTGGAGAGCTCCACCACCATGCTCACGGCGATGTTCTACGCCCAGATCAACAACGACTCGATGGTCGACGAGATGGTGGCCTTCGCCCGCTGGTGGCGGCCCGACCTCGTGATCTGGGAGCCCTTCACGTTCGCCGGGGCCGTCGCCGCCCACGTCACGGGCGCCGCGCACGCCCGCCTGCTGTGGGGGCCCGACCTGTTCCTCCAGGTGTACCAGCGCTTCCAGCGGCTCCTCGCGCCGCTGCCCGCCGACCGCAGGGACGACGCGGTGCGCGACTGGCTGACCTGGACGCTCGGCCGCTTCGGCGCCGAGTTCGCCCCCGAGGTGGTCACCGGCCAGTGGACCATCGACCAGATGCCCCCGAGCGTGCGCTTCGAGCTGGACCAGCCGCTCGTGCCGATGCGCTACATCCCCTACAACGGGCCGCTGCCCGCCGTGGTGCCCCCGTGGACGAGGATCGACCCGTACCGGCCGCGGGTGTGCGTCACCCAGGGCATGACCGAGCGCACGACCGGCTTCTCCGGGCTGGAGGCGGTCGCCGAGCTGCTGGAGTCGGTCGCCGAGCTGGACGTCGAGGTGATCGCGACCGTCAAGGCCGGCGAGCGGATGCGGCCGCTGCCCGGCAACGTCCGCGTGGTGGACAGCGTTCCGCTGCACGTGGTCCTGCCGACCTGCGACGCGGTCGTGCACCACGGCGGCGCCGGCACGTGGGCCGGCGCGGCGCTGTACGGGGTCCCGCAGCTCGCCCTCGCCTGGCAGTGGGACGACGTGTTCCGCGCGCTGCGCCTGGAGAAGCTCGGCGCCGGCATGTACCTCCCCCCGGGCCCCGCCCGCCGGCCGGGAGCGGTGCGGGACGGCCTGGCCCACCTGCTGGGCGACGCGTCGTTCCGCGACGGCGCGGCCCGGATCCGGGAGGAGATGCTCGACTGTCCCACCCCCAACGAGGTCGTGCCGACGCTGGAGGACCTGACCGCGGCGCACCGCGGCGTCCTGTCCGGCCCGGTGGCCGCGCGCCGATGAGCCGGGCGTACCCCGATCGGGCGGTCGGCGAGGAGGAGTTCCGCCGCGCGCTGGCCGGGCACGCGGCGGGGGTGGTGGTGGTCACCGCCTCGGTCGGGGGAGTCCCGGTCGGGGTGACGGCCACCTCCTTCTCCTCGGTCAGCCTGCGCCCGCCGCTCGTGTCGTTCTACATCGGCCGGTCCTCCTCCACCTGGCCGTGGCTGCGCGAGGCCGGTCGCTTCGCGGTCAACGTCCTGGCCGGGGACCAGGGGGAGACCGCGGCCCGCTTCGCCCGGGCCCGCGCCGACCGGTTCGCGCCGCCGACCCGGTGGAGCGCGGACGAGTTCGGCACGCCCCTGCTGGACGGCGCCACGGCTCAGCTGACCTGCACCCCGTACCGGACCGACGACATCGGCGACCACATCCTGGTCGTCGGCCTGGTGACCGGCACGTGGGTCGACGAGAAGGGCTGCCCGCTGCTCTACCACCAGGGACGCTTCGGGCGGTTCGTCCCGTGACCCCGGCCCGTGCCGTGGCGCCCGCCGGGCCGTGACACCGCGAGGCGCGCCCCGGCCGCGGCGGGGAGTCCTAGCAGATCCAGCCGGACTTGCGGGCGATGCGGATCGCGTCGATGCGGTTGCGGGCCTTCAGCTTGCTCACCACGACCGTCAGGTAGTTGCGTACGGTCCCCGGCGACAGGAAGAGCGCGCTCGCGATCTCCTTGATCTCGTCGCCCTCAGCGGCGAGCTGGAGCACCTCCAGCTCGCGGTCGGTGAGTGGGCATGCGGTGGAGCCCCACGCGACCAGCGCGAGATCCGCGTCGAAGACCCGGTAGCCCGCCGCCACCCGCCGGACGGCGTCGGCGAGCTGCTCGGGCGGCGAGGTCTTCAGCATCAGGCCGCCCACGCCCGCCGAGAGCGCCTGGCGCACGGTGGCCGGCCGGGCCAGGCTGCTGAGCAGCAGGGTGTCGCAGCCGGGCAGGGTCTCCTTGAGCTCCACGGCCGCCGCGAACCGGTCCTTCCAGCACAGGTCGGCGTCGATGACCGCGACGTGGGGCGCACCGCTCCGCGCGGTGGCCAGGATCTGCCTGCCGTCGGACACGGCGCCCACCACCTGGATGTCCGCCTCCTGGTTGAGCAGGGCGACCAGCGCGCCGCGCACCATGTCCATGTCCTCGGCGATGACGACGCGGATCGTCCCGTTTCCCGGCTCGGTGGAGGAGACCCGAGCGGGGAACGCCGCCTTCACTGGGGGAGATTGTCGTGACGGAACCGGGGCCGGATCGCCCTGGCCAGCGTCCGCAAGGTCGCGGCCAGCACGGATCTGGTCTGCTCCGGCTCGATGACCTCGTCCACGGACAGCCTTTCGGCCGGCAGGTGCGAGGCCATCACCTCGCGCTCGTAGCCCGCCACGAGGTCCGGGCGGACCCCCGGATTCTCGCGCAACTCACGCCGGTAGACGATGTCGACCGCTCCTTCCGCGCCCATCACTGCCATCTGCGCCCTCGGCCAGCAGAACACGGCGTCCGCTCCCAACGACTTGGAATTCATGACGATGTACGCGCCGCCGAACGCCTTGCGCAGCACCACGGTCAGCCGCGGCACGGTCGCCTCGGAGAACGCGTAAAGAAGTTTCGCGCCCTTGCGTATCACCCCATTTGTTTCCTGTTTGGTTCCGGGCAGAAAACCCGGGGTGTCCACCAGGGTCACCAACGGCAATCCGAACGCGTCGCAGAGCCGGACGAAACGCGCCCCTTTCTCGGAGGCGGAGATGTCCAGAACCCCCGCGAGAGCCATCGGCTGGTTCGCCACCACGCCGACCGGGCGGCCCTCGATCCGCGCGAATCCGATGACCAGGTTGCGCGCGAAACGCGGCTGGAGCTCGAGAAAACTGTCGGAGTCCACGATTCCCGTTATCACTTGCCGGACGTCATAGGGAGTGCGGGGGCTGTCCGGGAGGCGGGGCATCGGGCCCGCGGGCGCCGGGACGCCCATCGGGACCTCGTCCCAGCACGAGTCGGGCAGGTAGGACAGGACGCGGCGGGCCAGGTCCATGGCCTCCGCGGGGCCGGCGGCGACCAGGTGGGCGACGCCGGAGCGGCGGGTGTGCACCTCGCTGCCGCCGAGGTCGGCCGGGCTGACGTCCTCGAAGGTGACGGCCTTGACCACCTGGGGGCCGGTCAGGAACATGTGGGCGTTCTCGCGCAGCATGATGATCACATCGGTGAGCGCCGGGGAGTAGACCGCGCCGCCGGCGCACGCCCCGAGGATGAGGCTGAGCTGGGGGACCCGGCCGGAGAGCTGCACGTTGGCGCGGAAGATGGCGCCGTAGCCGTCGAGGGCCGCCAGGCCCTCCTGGATGCGGGCGCCCCCCGAGTCGAGCAGCCCGACCACGGGCATCCTGGCGCGCTCCGCCTGCCGGAGGACCGCCTCGATCTTGGCGGCGTGCATCTCGCCCAGCGAGCCGCCGAGCGCGGAGGGGTCCTGGGCGAACACGCCGATCGGCCGGCCGTCGATCGTGGCGTGCCCGGTCACGACGCCGTCACCGGCGGGCCGTCTGGCGTGCATGCCGAAGGCCGTGACCCTGTGCCGGGCCTGGCTGCCGAACTCCACGAAGGAGTCGGGGTCGGTCAGCGTGTCGATGCGGTGCCGGACGTCCGCGGGCCGGGTCCGCGACACCAAGGAGGACGAGGAAAGCGGAGGTCCAGTCATTGTCACTCCATTGTCTCGGTCGTTCCTTCTTTCCTGCCACACACGAAAGAAGACGATTCAACATTGAATCGTCCTCAGCTTTCTCTGATAGGCTAAATATGCTCTGTGTCCTTTGTCAACCCCAACCGGTAACGCGCAAGTGCTACGATGTAAGTGATCGCTTACTTAACGTGTGCAGCGCCTCATCGAAAATATCTGCGATGAGGCGCTGGAATGATGGGCGGCGACCGCCGGTCAGTGCGCGTTCTTGTTCCGGTACAGGCGGACGGCGAGCGGCGCGAACACGACGGTGATGATCAGCGAGGTGATCAGCGCCCACATCACGTCCCAGAACCCGGCCGTGCCGTGCATGAGGGTCCGGGACGCGGTCGCGGCGTGGCTCATCGGGTTGATCCGCACCAGCACCTGCATCCACGACGGCATGGTCTCCGGCTGCACGAAGATGTTGCTCATGAACAGCAGCGGATAGATCACGATCATGCTGGTGCCGGAGACCCGCTCGGGGACGCTCGCCACCACGCCGATCGCGGCGAAGATCCAGCTCACGCTGAACGCGAACACGATCAGCACGGCCATGGCCGCGAGCACGCCGAGGATGCCGCCGCCCGGCCGGAAGCCGAGCGCCAGGCCCAGCCCGATGGTCATGGTCAGCGCGATCACGTAGCGCAGCACGTCGCCGACGAGGTTGCCGGCGATGGCGGCGGGCTGCCAGAACGGCAGCGTGCGGAAACGGTCGAAGACGCCCTTGTTGATGTCGGTGTTGATCGCGGTGCCGGTGTAGACCGTCATGAGGATCACGCTCTGCACCGCGATGCCCGGCAGGAAGAACTGCAGGTAGCGGCCGGGGGAGCCGGCGAAGGCGCCGCCGAACAGGTAGGTGAACAGCAGCAGGAAGATCGCCGGCAGCAGGATGATGTCGATGAGCTGGGCGGGGAAGTGCTTGAACGCCATCAGCCCGCGCCACAGATGGGTGGTCGTCGCGGCCAGCGCGCTCGCCTTCGGCGGCCGGTCGTGCGTGGACACGGCCGAGATCACCCGGTCGTCCACGCGTTCGATCGACGAGGTCATGCGGCATCCTCCTCATCGGCCGCGGCGGCGGACTGGTCGTCGGCCTTGTGGCCGGTGAGCGTCAGGAAGACCTCGTCGAGGCTCGGCCGGGTCATGGAGAACTCCGCCGGCTCGACGGCGGCGCCGGTCAGCGCGCTCAGCGCCTGGACCACCCGGGAGCTGTCCTCCACCCGGGCCGACAGCTCGGCGTGGTCGCCCTCCATGTGCACGGGGACGCCCAGCTCGCGCACGAGCAGCTCCTCCGCCTTGCCCCGTAGGCCGGGGTCGCGCAGCCGGACGTGCAGGGCGACCTGGCCGACCGACGCCTTGAGCTCGTCGGTGGTGCCCTCGGCGATGACCTTGCCCTGGTCGACGACCGCGATGCGGTCGGCCAGCTCGTCGGCCTCGTCGAGGTACTGGGTGGTGAGCAGGATCGTGGTGCCGCCGGCCAGCAGCGCCCGGACGATCTCCCACACCTGGTTGCGGCTGCGCGGGTCGAGGCCGGTGGTGGGCTCGTCCAGGAAGATCAGGTCAGGGGTGACGACGATGCTGGCCGCGATGTCCAGCCGCCGCCGCATGCCGCCGGAGTACGTGCTGACCAGCCGCCCGGCCGCGTGGACCAGGCCGAAGGCGTCCAGCAGCTCGGTGGCCCGCTCCCTGGCCTTCGGCCAGGAGTAGCCCTGGAGCCTGCCCATCAGGACGAGGTTCTCCATCCCGGTCAGCGCGTCGTCCACCGAGGCGTACTGCCCCGTCACGCTGATGCGGCGGCGCACCGCGTCGGACTCGCGCACCACGTCGTGGCCGAACACCGTGGCCTTGCCCCCGTCGGGGCGCAGCAGCGTGGCCAGCATGCGGATCAGCGTCGACTTCCCGGCGCCGTTGGGCCCGAGGACGCTGTAGACGATCCCGGGGGGCACGCGCAGATCGATCCCGTCGACGGCCTTCGTCTGCCCGTACATTTTCCGCAGATCGGAAGTCTCTATCGCGAGTGTGGGTGGGGAGCTCATCGTGGGCTCCCGTCGTTCCCGCCGTTTTTCCTCATGGCCAGGACGATAACCAGCAGCGCGGTCACCTCCTGACCGCATTGGCCGCGGAGCGGGAAATTGTCCAGCCGTTCTCAGTGATTACTTGATTCGCGCCTCGGACCATGAAATTCCGCACGAGTCAAGGAGACCCCAGTGATGGAACCGGACGTTGACGTGGTGATCGTCGGTGGCGCGCTCGGCGGGCTGTCCACGGCGATGTTCCTCGCCCGGCGCGGCGTGCGCGTGCTGCTGGCCGAGCGGCACGAGGGCACCTCGATCTACCCCAAGGCGGCCGGCCAGAACCCGCGCACCATGGAGCTGCTGCGCATCGGCGGCATAGCCGGCGAGGTCATGGCGGCCACCGACATCCGCGGCCGGCAGGGCGACTTCACCGTCAGGGTGGCCGAGACCGTGGGCGGCCGGACGCTGCGCACCTTCGCCGAGAGCTTCGAGGAGCTGGTGGGCGCCACCGAGGACTGCACGCCCATGCCGTGGGCCCTGGCCTCCCAGGACCGGGTCGAGCCGATCATGCTGGCTCAGGCGGAGAAGCACGGCGCCGACATCCGCTTCGGCACGGAGCTGACGGACTTCGCCCAGGACGACGACGGCGTCACGGTACGCCTGCGCACCGTGGCGGGCGGCGCGGAGACCACGGTCCGCGGCCGCTACCTCGTGGCGGCCGACGGCCCGCGCAGCGAGGTCCGGGAACGGCTCGGCATCCCGCGGCACGGCCACGGCTCGCTGGCCCACTTCGTCGGCATCATCTTCGAGGCCGACCTGTCCGCGGTGCTGCCCCCCGGCTCCACCGGCTGGTACTACCTGCAGAACCCCGCCTTCACCGGCACGTTCGGCCCGACCGACCGCCCGGACCGGCACACCTTCTACGTCCGGTACGACCCGGAGCACGGCGAGCGCCCCGAGGACTTCCCGCCGCGGCGCTGCGAGGAGCTCATCCGCCTGGCGGTGAACGCGCCGGACCTGCGGCTGCGGCTGCTCGACGTGCAGACGTGGGAGATGGCCGCCTACATCGCCGACCGCTGGCGCGACGGCCGGATCCTGCTCGTGGGGGACGCGGCCAAGGTCACCCCGCCGACCGGCGGGATGGGCGGCAACACCGCCATAGGCGACGGGTTCGACGTGGCGTGGAAGCTCGCCGCCGTGGTGGCCGGCGAGGCGGGGGAGGGCCTGCTGGACAGCTACGGCCTCGAACGCGCGCAGGTCGCCTGGCTGGTGGTGGACGAGTCGCTCGGCATCTACGCCGAGCGCATGGCCCCGCACCTGGCCGGCGTCCTGCCGCGCGGGCGCGGGACCGCCGAGGTGCTCATGGGGTTCCGCTACCGCTCCGGCGCGGTGGTCGCCGAGGACGACGACCCGGAGCCGGTCGAGAACCCGTTGCGCCCCACGGGCCGCCCCGGCTTCCGCGCCCCGCACGTCTGGGTGGAGCGCGACGGAGCCCGCGTGTCCACGATCGAGCTGTACGGGGACGGCTGGGTGCTGATCGCCGGGCCCGAGGGCGGCGCGTGGGCCTCGGCCGCCGCCGGGGCCGCCCGCGACCTGGGCGTCCGCCTGGACGTCCACACGCTGGGTCGCGACCTGCGTGATCCCACGGGCCGGCTGATGAGCGCCTACGGGCTCGGCCCGGCCGGCGCCAGCCTGGTCCGCCCCGACGGCGTGGTCGCCTGGCGGGCGGAAGGCGAGCCCGCGGAAGGCCGGCCCGAGGGAGGCGAGCCCGCGGAAGCCGGGCGGGCGGGAGTGACGCCTGGCGGGCCGGCGGGCCACGACGCCGCCTTCCGCGCCGTCCTGAACCAGGTGCTGGCCAGGGTGCCGGCGAGGAGCGCACATGGCTGAGCCGGTCACCGCGCCGTCACCAGGGAACCGGCGGAACCGGCTGGACCGGCTGCACCGACGGGACGGGCTGCGCCGACGGGACCGGCTGGGCCGGAGAGGACGGCGTCACCGCCCGGCCGAGCCTGCCGGACAGCTCCCGGACGTACTCCCTCAGCTCGGGCGGCTCGTGCACCTCGAACTCGACGTCGAACATGCCGATGGTCAGGGCCAGCCACTGCAGCGAGTCGGCCGCGGTGCGCAGCATGCAGGTCCGGTCGTCCACGACCGTGAGGACGCCGTCGCTCGGCCGGATGCGCTCGGCGATCACCGAGACCGGGGCGTGCAGGGTGACCAGCGCGCGGTGGCGGGCCAGCGACGAGGTGATGGCCTCGGTGACGTAGGCGGCGACGTCCTCCGAGGGCAGCTCGCGCGGCTTGAAGCGCTCGCCCGTCGCGTACGGCGAGGACAGCCGGTCCACGCGGAACGTGCGCCAGTCCTCCCGCTTGAGGTCCCAGCACATCAGGTACCACTTCCTGGTGACGTACACCAGCCGGTACGGCTCGACGTGCCGGTTGCTCTCGGCGCCCTCGCGCGTGCTGTAGCCGAAGCGGAGCCGCTCGCGGTCGCGGCACGCCTGGGCGAGCACGGTGAGGAACTCGGGGTCGACGGTCGGGCCCGTCGCGACGACGGGGACCGTGTAGGTCTGCAGGGCGTTCACCCGCCTGCGCAGGTGGCCGGGCAGCACCTGCTCCAGCTTGGCCAGCGCGCGCACGGAGGTCTCCTCGATGTCGGCGACCGTGCCGCCGGCCGCCGTGCGCAGGCTGATCGCGATCGCGACCGCCTCCTCCCCGTCGAGCAGCAGCGGCGGCAGGGCGGTGCCCGCCTCCAGCCGGTAGCCGCCGTGCGCCCCTGGCGTGGCGTGCACCGGGTAGCCGAGCTCGCGGAGCCGGTCGATGTCCCTGCGCAGGGTGCGCGGGCTTATCTCCAGCCGCTCGGACAGCTCGGGACCCGACCAGTTCCGGCAGTTCTGCAGCAACGACAGCAGGCGGAGCATGCGCAACGGCGTGTTGGCCATGCCCGCATCGTGTCACGCGACGCGGCCACCTTATGGCCGCATTGTCAAATCATGTCAAGGAGTCCGAGGAGAGATATGGACCTTTTCCATCGGTACGAATGGCGACCCTTCATGCCTTTCCTGGACGACCACGTGGAGGAAGGACGCATTCCGTGAAGGGGCTCGTGCTGGCCGGGGGGTCCGGCACCAGACTGCGCCCGATCACCCACACCTCCGCCAAACAGCTCGTTCCCGTGGCCAACAAACCCGTCCTCTTCTACTGCCTGGAGGCCGTCGCCGCCGCCGGCGTCACCGAGATCGGCATCATCGTGGGGGAGACCCACGCCGAGATCGAGGCGGCCGTCGGCGACGGCTCGCGCTTCGGCGTCGAGGTGACCTACCTCCACCAGCACGCGCCGCTCGGGCTGGCCCACGCGGTGCTCATCGCCCGCGACTACCTGGGCGACGACGACTTCGTCATGTACCTGGGGGACAACTTCCTCCTCGGCGGCATCGGCGACATCGTCGGCCGGTTCACCCGTAACCGGCCGTCGGCGCAGATCATGCTCACCCGGGTCGGCGACCCACGGCAGTTCGGCGTCGCCGAGCTCGACGGCTCGGGCCGGGTGATCGGCCTGGAGGAGAAGCCGCGCGAGCCGAAGAGCGACCTGGCGCTGGTCGGCGTCTACCTGTTCACCCCGGACATCCACGAGGTCGTGGCCGACCTCAAGCCGTCGGCGCGCGGCGAGCTGGAGATCAGCGACGCGATCCAGCGGCTCATCGACGACGGGCGGCGGGTCGAGTCGCTGGTCGTCTCCGGCTACTGGAAGGACACCGGCAACGTCACGGACATGCTGGAGGTCAACCGGCTGGTGCTGGAGTCGCTGGAGGCCCGCACGGACGGGCGGGTGGACGGGGACAGCGAGCTGATCGGCCGCGTCGTCATCGAGGACGGGGCCGTGGTGGAGCGCTCGCGGGTCCTCGGCCCGGCCATCATCGGCGCGGGCTCGCTGGTGTCGGGCAGCTATGTCGGGCCGTTCACCTCGATCTCCCACGACTGCGCGATCGTGGACAGCGAGATCGAGTACTCGATCGTGCTGCCGCGCTCGTCGATCACCGGCGTGTCGAGGGTCGAGGGGTCCCTGATCGGCCACGACGTGCAGGTGACGCCCGCGTCCGGCGCCCCGCGGGCGCACCGCCTCGTGCTCGGCGACCACAGCAGAGTCCGGATGAGCTCATGACCTTCTCCCGGGTCCTGGTCGCCGGCGGCGCGGGGTTCATCGGCTCGGCGTTCGCCCGGACGGCGGCCGGTGACGGCGCCGAGGTGACGGTCCTCGACAAGCTGACCTACGCGGGCAACCCCGCCAACCTGGCGGGCGTGCCGCACACGTTCGTGCGCGGCGACATCTGCGACGCCGCGCTGCTGGCGGCGGTCGTGCCCGGCCACGACCTGGTCGTCAACTTCGCCGCCGAGTCGCACGTGGACCGCTCGATCGCGGACGCGGGGGAGTTCGCGCGCACCAACGTGCTGGGCGCGCAGACGCTCCTCCAGGCGTGCCTGGACGCGCGTACGCCCCGGGTGGTGCACGTCTCCACCGACGAGGTGTACGGCTCGATCGAGACCGGCTCCTGGGACGAGGGCGCCCCGCTCGCGCCCCGGTCGCCGTACGCGGCCTCGAAGGCGGGCGGCGACCTGATGGCCCGCGCCTACGCCGTCACCCACGGCCTGCCCGTCTGCGTCACCCGGTGCGGCAACAACTACGGCCCTCGCCAGTACCCCGAGAAGGTCGTCCCGCTGTTCGTCACCCGGCTGCTGGGCGGGGGCAAGGTCCCCCTGTACGGCGACGGCGGCAACGTCCGCGACTGGATCCACGTGGACGACCACTGCGCGGCCGTCCGGCTGGTGGCCGAGGCCGGCGAGCCCGGCGAGGTGTACCACGTCGCCGGGACGGCCGAGCTGACCAACCGGGAGCTGACCGGGCGGCTGCTGGCCGCCTGCGGCGCCGGCTGGGACAGGGTCGAGTTCGTGGCGGACCGCAAGGGTCACGACCGGCGCTACTCCCTCGACGACACCAGGCTCAGGTCGCTGGGCTTCGCCCCGAAGATCGACTTCGAGACGGGGCTGGCGGAGACCGTCCGCTGGTACGCCGCCCACCCCGGCTGGTGGTCCTGACCTCCCCTCCCCCCCACACCGATGAGGAGTTCCGTGGACGACAACACCCGCACCGCCCCCGGCCCGTGGCCGGAGCCCGTGACCGTCGACAAGGCCGACCCGCGCTACCCGGACCTGGTGGGCCGGGGGGTCAACGCCCGCTTCCCCGCCGCTCCGGCCGCGATCGGCCTGCCCGCCACGGCCGGCCAGGTGGTCCGGCTGGTCCAGGACGCCGTGGACACGGGCCGGCGGCTGGCCGTACGCAGCGGAGGGCACTGCTTCGAGTCGCTCGTCGACCACCCCGAGGTGGACGTGGTGATCGACCTGTCGGAGATGAAGGCCGTCGGCTTCGACCCGGAGACGCGGGCCTTCGCCGTCGAGCCGGGCGCGAGCCTGGGCGCCCTGTACCGGACGCTCTTCCTCGGCTGGGGCGTCACCGTCCCGGCCGGCCGCTGCCCGGAGATCGGCGTGGGCGGCCACGTGCCCGGCGGCGGTGGCGGCGCGCTGTCCCGCCGGTACGGCCTGTCCGTGGACCACCTCTACGGCGTGCAGGTCGTGGTCGCGGACGGCTCCGGCCGGGCCCGGCTCGTGACCGCGACCAGGGAGCCCGGCGACCCGAACCGGGACCTGTGGTGGGCGCACACCGGCGGCGGCGCCGGCGCCTTCGGGATCGTCACCCGCTACCTGTTCCGCTCCGAGGAGGCCGAGGGGCGCAGGGTGCTCCCGCCGGCGCCGGCCGCCGTCACGAAGAAGACCGTCCGCTGGTCGTGGGACGACCTCGACGAGACCCGCTTCGTGGCGCTGGTCCGCGCGTTCGGCCGGTGGCACGAGCGCAACAGCGCCCCCGGCGACCCGGGCGCCCAGCTCGACAACAGCCTCACCCTGCCCCGGGCCGGCGGGGGCGAGATCACCCTGGAGACGGCCGTGGACGCCGGCCGCCCGGACGCCGCCGAGCAGGCCGACGCCCTCATCGCCGAGGTCTGCCGGGCCGCCGGGACGACGCCCGAGGTGGCGGCCGACACGCGGCCCTTCCTGGCGGCCACTCTCGTGCCCGACGAGTTCGCCGGGGTGAAGGGCCGGTTCAAGTCCAAGGCGGCGTTCCTGCGCGCCTGCTGGGACGAGGACGCCGTCGCGCGGCTGTACCGCCGGCTCACCGACCGGTCCGGCTACCACCACCCGGCCGCGGCGTTCTACCTGCTCTCCCACGGCGGCGCGATCAACGCGGTGGGGGAGGGGGAGACGGCCATGGCCCATCGCGACGCCGTGCTCAAGGCGTACGGGTCGGTGTTCTGGTGGGACGAGCGCGAGGACGACGTCCACCTGGGCTGGATCCGCGAGACCTACCACGAGCTGTTCGCCGACGCCGGCGGCGTGCCCGACCCGGGCCGCGGGTACGGCGGCGCGTTCGTCAACTACGCCGACGCCGACTTCACCGACCCGGAGCTGAACCGCAGCGGGGTCCCGTGGCACCGCCTGTACTTCCGCGGCAACTACGCGCGGCTGCAGGAGGTCAAGGGCCGCTGGGACCCGCGCGAGGTGTTCCGGCACGCGCTGTCGGTGCGCCCGCCCGGCGCGTAGCGGACGGCAGGACGCCGGGCGGCCCGCTGCCGCCCGGCGTCCCGGCCCCGAGAAGGCCCTGAGTGAGAAAGGCCCTGAGGTCAGAGGATGCGCACGCTCGGCACGTACACGATCCACCGGCCGCCCTGCGCGGTGAACTCCGCCTCCCTGGCCACGATCTCCTCGGTGTGGTTCCAGGCGAACAGCACCGCGTAGTCCGGGTACGGCCGGCCGAACTCCGCCGCGGACCGGATCGGGATGTGCGAGCCCGGCATCAGCCGGCCGATCTTGGCGGGCGTCGTGTCGTAGACGCAGGGCAGCAGGTCCGCGCCGATGCCCGCGTAGTTGAGCACCGTGGCGCTCTTGGCCGTCGCCCCGTAGCCGGCCACGCGGGCCCCGCGCTCGCGCAGGTCGCGCAGCAGCGCGACGAGGTCGTCGCAGATCCGGTCGATGCCGGCGCCGAGCCCCTTCAGCGTGTCGAGGTCGTGCAGCCCGCGCCGGGCCTCCTCGGAGATCAGCGCCTCCACCTCGGGCGCGGGCGGCCTGGCCCCGGCGCGGGCGATGGTGTAGCGCACCTCCCCGCCGTGCACCGGCAGCCGCTTCACGCCGACCAGCTCGAAGCCGAACCGCCGCGCCACGTCCCGCACCGACGTCGCGGTGAACAGGTAGAAGTGCTCGTCGTAGATCTGGTCGAAGGTGTGGCGCTCGACGATGTCGCCCAGGTACGGGTCCTCGAACACGAACACCCCGTCCGGCGCGAGCAGGGCGTCGACGCCGCGGAAGACCGAGTCGAGGTAGGGGATGTGGCAGATCGTGTTGGCCGCGTAGATGACGTCCGCGCGGCCCTCCTCGGCGGCGATCTGGGCCGCGGTCGACTCCTCGAAGAAGTCGGTCCGTACCCGCACACCGTCCTTCCTGGCCAGCTCGGCGACGCCACCGGACGGCTCGACCCCGAGGTGGCGCACCCCCGCGTCCTTGACCACGCCGAGCATGACGCCGTCGTTCGACCCGATCTCCACGCAGAACGGGTCCGGACCGGTCAGCTCGGCGGCGAGCAGGTCGCGCGCGGTCTGGGCGAAGTGCTCGCGCATGCGCTGCGAGCCCGAGGAGTGGTACGGGTAGTCGTAGTTGAACATCCGCTCCCGGGGCACCTCCTCCAGGAGCTGCACCATGGAGCACGACGCGCACGCTCCCACGGCCAGCTGGAAGTAGTACGCGCCGGCGACGTCCTCCTCGGCGCGGAAGTCGTCGGACAGCGGCTGCCTGCCGAAGTCGAAGAACTTCCTGACCTGGCCACCACAGATACGGCATCTGGTCACATCGGGCTCTTTCTACTCGGCGAAGATGGCGACCGCGCGGGCCCAGCCCGCCCCGGCGCCGGTGATCTTGATGGGGAAGCACGCGACCTGGAAGCCGTACGGCCGCTCCAGCGCGTCCAGGTTGGCCAGCCGTTCGATCTGGCAGTACTCCCGGCTGCGGCCGATGACGTGCGCCGGCCACAGCACGGAGCGGTCGCCGCCGGCCCGGTAGCGGGCGATCACGTCTCCGAACGGCGCGTCCAGGCTGAACGCGTCGGTCCCGATGACCCGCACCCCGTGGTCCAGCAGGAGATGGACGCCGGGACCGTCCAGCCCGGTGAACTCGGTGAAGTAGCGGGGGGTGCCCGCCCACGCCGACGCGCCGGTGTTCAGCAGCACGATGTCGCCCGGCGCGGGCCGCCGCCCCGCCCGCTCCATGGCCTTCTCCAGCTCGGCCACGCCGGCCACCGACGTCTCGCAGCCGGTCAGGTCGAGCAGCAGCCCCGGGCCGTAGAACCACTCCAGCGGCAGCTCGTGGACGTCGCGCGGCCTGCCGTCGCCGTAGGCCGCGCGCGACCCGTAGTGGGAGGGGGCGTCCACGTGCGTGCCCGTGTGCGAGGTGAGCTTGATCCGGTCGAGCGACAGGAACTCCCCGTCGGGCAGCTCGGCCGGGTCGAAGTGCACGCCGAAGTGCTCCTTCATCTCCTCGGCCATGTGCGCGGCCCCCTCCGCGGGGGTGAGGATCTCGTGCTCGACCGGATCCGGTTCCCACGCCGCCGCGTCCACCGCGCTGCTGATGTCGACCAACCGCACCGATGCCTCCCTGCCGCCTGTCCCGCCGCCCATGAGCGGCCCGTCCCGCGGACCAGCGGGATCGTCGTCTACGAGCACACCGGCGGACCCTGGAGGGCGGTTGGAGCGCGGGTGGACCAAACGGGCCGAAGCGCTTCTCCAGTGACGTTGAGGTGACGATCAGCACGCTGGCCTCAGCGGTCCACCCGACGAGAACGGTCCACCCGACGAGCCACGGAGCGACCATGTCAGCTGATCTGCGAACACCGGTGTCCGCCGAGGGGCGGCGCCTGCTCGAACTCCTGCGCCCCTACCTGCCCATCCTCGAGGCGGAGGCGGCGGCGAACGACCGCGCGGCCACCCTGCCCGCGCACGTCTTCGCCCGGATGCGCAAGGACGGCATCATGGGCGCCACCGTACCCGGCGAGCTCGGCGGGGTCGGGGTCACGCGGATGCACGACGTCGCCGTGGCGCTGCGCGAGCTGGCCCAGGCCGACGCGGGCGTGGCCCTCGCCCTGCACATGCAGCTCAGCCGGGGCCTGACGATGACCTACGAGTGGAAGCACGGCGCCCCGAACGCCCGGCGGCTGGCCGGTGACATGCTGCGCCAGATGGCCGCGGGCGAGGCCGTGGTCTGCGGCGCGGTCAAGGACACCAAGCAGGTGACGACCCTCACCAGGGCGGACGACGGCACGTACCGGCTGACCGGCCGCAAGACGCTGGTCAGCATGGCCCAGATCGCCACCCACTTCGTGATCTCCGCCCAGCTCCACGAGAAGGGCCGGCCGGTACGGCTGGCGGCCCCCGTGGTCCCGCGGCACAGCCCCGGCATGACCGTCGAGGACAACTGGGACGGCATGGGGATGCGCTCCTCCGGCAGCGTGGACATCGTCTTCCGCGACTGCCCCGTACCGGAGGAGAACGTGCTGCCGCGCGGGCTGCTCGACGAGCCCAGCGACGCCGCCCTGGCCGGCCAGACCGTGTCCTCGATCACCATGCTCGGCATCTACGTGGGCCTCGCCGAGGCCGCCCGCGACCTGGCGGTGGCCGCCGTGCGCAGGCGCGGCCAGGCCCAGGCGGGCGTGCGGACGCTGCTCGCCGAGGTCGACGCCCGCCTGTACGCGCTGCGCTGCGCCGTCACGGACGCGCTGGGCGAGGCCGACCGGCTGGCCGAGGACCACAGCGGCGACCCCGGCGAGCGCGGGCGTGCCATGATGACCCCGTTCCAGTACGCCAAGCTCCTGGTGAACCAGCACGCGGTGGCCGTCGTGGACGACTGCATGACCGTGGTCGGCGGAGCCGCCTACACGGGCTCGCACCCGCTGTCGCGTCTGTACCGGGACGTCCGGGCAGGAGGTTTCATGCACCCCTACAACCACGCCGACGCGGTCGACTACCTGAGCGGCCAGGCGCTGCGGTGAAGGCCCGCGAGCTGGCCGTCGCCGGCGCCTACGAGTTCGTCCCGGAGATCTTCCCCGACGAGCGGGGGCTGTTCGTCTCGCCGTTCCAGCAGGCCGCCTTCGAGGCGGCGGTCGGCCACCCGCTCTTCCCCGTCCACCAGACCAACCACAGCCGCTCGCGGCGCGGCGTCGTGCGCGGCATCCACTACACCGTCACCCCGCCGGGCACCGCCAAGTACGTCTACTGCCCGCAGGGGCGCTCGCTGGACATCATCGTGGACGTCAGGACCGGCTCGCCGACCTACGGCCGGTGGGAGGCGGTGCTGCTCGACCCCCGGGACTTCCGCTGCATGTACTTCCCGGTGGGCGTGGGCCACGCGTTCGTCGCCCTGGAGGACGACACCGTGATGTCGTACATGCTCTCCCAGGCGTACTCGCCCGAGCACGAGCTGGCGCTGTCGGCCCTGGATCCGGCGCTCGGCCTGCCCATCCCCGAGGAGCTGGGGGAGCCGGTCGTCTCGCCCCGGGACCGGGCGGCGCCGACGCTGGAGGAGGCGAGGACGGCGGGGCTGCTGCCGGACTACGCGGCCTCACGGGCGGTGGAGCGGGCGCTGTGGTCCGGTCGGTGAACGGGGAGGGGGCGCCCGGCCGGGTGGTGGTCCTCGGCGGCTCGGGCAGCGTCGGCAGGCAGGTGTGCGAGACCTTCGCCGCCCGGGGCTGGGAGGTGCTCGCGGTGGCCCGCCGGTGGGCCCCGCACCTGGAGCCGTACCCGTTCGCGCCCCTGGACGTCACCGCGACGGAGCCGCGGCGCGTCGCCGAGCTGCTCTCGCGCGCCCGCGCCGTCGTCAACGCGGCCGGCGGGTGGGGCGACACCACCGAGGAGATGACGTACTCGCACATCAGGCTGGTGGACCGGCTGCTGGAGGGGCTCGCGTCGGCCTCCGGCCGGCCGCGGCTGGTGCACGTGGGATCGGTGCACGAGTACGGTCCGGTGCCGTACGGCACGCTGCTCACCGAGGACGTCGACCCCGCGCCCGTCACCCCGTACGCGCGGGCCAAGCTGGCCACCTCCCGGGCGGTCCTGTCGGCGGCGCGGGAGCACGGGATCGACGCGGTGGTCCTGCGGGCGGCCAACATGTCCGGGCCGTACCCGCCGCAGGAGAGCTTCCTCGCCGCCCTGGTGGCGCGCATCCACCGGGCCCTGGAGACCGGCGACACGCTGGAGCTGAGCGTCGCCGACGCGCGGCGGGACTTCGTCGACGTGCGCGACGTCGCCGACGCCGTCGAGCGGGCGGCCAGGGCGCCGGTGGGCGGCCAGGTGATCAACATCGGCCGGGGGGAGGCCCTGCCGATCGGGTCCCTGGTCGAGTGGCTGATCGAGGCCGCGGCCTTCCCCCACGACCGGATCAAGCACCTCGACCAGGAGGTGCGCAGCAAGGGCGGGGACTGGACCCGGCTCGACATCCGGCGCGCCCGCGAGCGCCTGGGGTGGCGGCCGCGCATCGCGCCGCGCGAGTCGATCCGGGCCATGTGGCTGGCCTCGGCGGAAACGGCCTGAGCCGTCCCCGCCGGGCCCGGTCACGGGTCACGGATCACGGGTCACGGGCTCACCGTGGCTCACACGTCCAGCACCGAGCGCAGGGCGGAGATCACCTTGTCCTGCGTCTCGGCGGGCAGCGACGGGTACATGGGCAGCGAGAAGATCTCGCCGGCCAGGCGCTCCGTCACCGGCAGCGACCCCTCGCCGTAGCCGAGGTGGGCGAAGCCGGTCATGGTGTGCACCGGCCACCGGTAACTGACGTTCAGGTGGATGTCGTAAGCGTCGAGCGCCTCGATGATCCGGTCCCGCTCCGGGTGCCGGACGACGTAGACGTAGTGGACGTGGTCGTTGCCCTCGGCGAGCGAGGGCAACACCAGCTCCGGGATGCCGCCCAGTCCCTCCTCGTAGCGCCGGGCGACCTCACGCCGCCCGGCGATGTAGGCGTCCAGCCGCCGGAGCTTCCTGCGCAGGATCTCGGCCTGCACCTCGTCGAGCCTGCTGTTGTGGCCGGGTGTCCTGACGACGTAGTACTGCTGCTCCATGCCGTAGTACCGCAGCCGGCGCAGGTTCGCGTCCACCTCCGGGTCCCGGGTCACGGCGGCGCCTCCGTCGCCGTACGCGCCCAGCACCTTGGTCGGGTAGAAGGAGAAGGCCGCCGCGTGGCCCATGGTGCCGGCCAGCGCGCCGTGATGACGGGCGCCGTGGGCCTGCGCGCAGTCCTCCAGCACCCGCAGCCCGTGCCGCTCGGCCAGCTCCAGCACGGGGCGCATCTCGACGCACTGGCCGTACAGGTGGACGGGGAGCAGGCAGCGGGTACGCGGGGTGATCGCCGCTTCGAGCTGCCGGGTGTCCATGAGGTGATCCTCGGCCCTGACGTCCACGAACACCGGCGTGGCGCCCACCGCGTCGATCGCCACCACCGTGGGCGCCGCCGTGTTGGACACGGTGACCACCTCGTCGCCGGGGCCGATCCCGAGCGCCTGCAGACCGAGCACGATGGCGTTGGTGCCGTTGTCGACGCCGACGCAATGGGGCAGGCCGTGGTAGGCGGCGAACTCCCGCTCGAACGCCTCCACGCTCTTGCCGAGCACGAGCTGGCCGGACTCGAAAACGGTCTCCACCGCGTCCAGGATGTCGGCGCGCTCCTCGTGATACTCCTGCAGATAGTTCCACACATAGGTTGACATGGGGCTCTCCTTATCCGGCGATCCTGACCAGGTCGAGCTTCGGGTCCGAGCGCAAGATGGCCTGCTGGAGGTGCTGGAGCCGGGCCGACGGCTCGACTCCCAGCTCGCTCACCAGCGTGGTGCGCAGCTTGATGAAGTTCTCCAGGGCCTGGCTCTTACGGCCGGACCGGTGCAACGCGATCATGAACTGGGCCCAGAAGTTCTCGTGCATCGGATACCGGGCGGTCAGCGCGGACAGCTCGGCCAGCAGCCCGACGTGCCGGTTGAGCCTGAGGTCGGTCTCGATGCGCGCCTCCAGCACGCCGAGCCGGCTCTCCTCCAGTCGCGCGACCTCGACCCCGATCCGCAGCCCCGCGTGCACGTCGACGAGGGCCTCGCCGCGCCACATGCCCAGGGCCTCGCGGAAGAACTCGGAGGCCGCCTCCCACCGGCCGGCCTCGAAGGCCTGCTTGCCGGCGCCGGAGAGGTGTTCGTACCGGTGGACGTCCACGTCACCCGGGTCGATGTCGAGCAGGTATCCGCCGTAGCAGGTCCGCAGGACGGTCTTCGCCGCGTCCGTGCGGTTGGCGCCGAGCGCCGCGGCGATCCCCCGGCGGACCTGGAGGATGTAGGTCTGCAGGGTGGACAGCGCGCTCGTGGGCGGGTGCATCCCCCACAGCTCCTCGACGAAGGACGACACCGTGACCACGGTGCCGGCGTGCAGCGCCAGCAGTGAGAAGACCTGCCGGGGCTTGCGTGGGATGGGAGTGATCGACATCCCGTTCTGGTACGCGACGAGTGGTCCTAACAGCTTGACTTCCATTGGGAGAACGTCCCCCTTAACGTGCTCTCGGAAATTCGGTCACGATCTGGCGGGGCTTCTCTCGCCTCGACCCGCCGGGTGGGACTTCACCATTCTGACCATGTTAAGGACATATCCTCCACAAAAGCGTGTATCCGACATATCGGCACATGAAGATCTCACAAAAGACGCATGGAAGTTTCACGTTCGATAGGCCTTCTGTGGGTGAGGGATAGGGGGCGGTCTCTGCCCTCTTCGCCCCCGGTCGGACCGTGTGGCGCCAGGTGAACGGCAGGCCGCGGGCGGGCGACGCCGTCACGCGGCCGTGGGAACGATCCAGGCCGGCCGTGGGGAGCCCCGGCCATGGCCGCCGCATCCTGGCCCATCGCCACCATCGCGAGATGCGACCCCGGTTAATGCGGCCGCGTCCCCCGAGTATGGCCGGTGCGGCGAAATGGATTATTGCGAAGCTGACAAATCGGCGGGCCGAACAAAGGAGAGATCTGCCATGGCCCGTGCGGGAAATCGCCGCTCTCAGGAGGAGCGCGCGGACTGGGTCGAGCGGTAGTGGGAGGGCGGCACGCCGTAGTGGTCCAGGAACGCCTGCCGGAGCGTCTCCGCGTTGCCGAACCCGCAGCGCGCCGCGACGGCCGCCATCGGCAGCCGGGTGGTCGTGAGGAGCTGGGCCGCGGCCTCCGTGCGGGCCCGCCGGACGAACCGGCCCGGCGTGACGCCCAGTTGCCGCAGGAACAGCCGCGACAGGTGCCGCTCGCTCACCCCCGCCCGCCGCGCCAGCGCCGCCGTCGCGAGGTCGCCGCCCGGGTCGCTCGTGATGTGCTCCACCACCCGCCGCACGACGCCGTCGCCCGGCGGCGGCGCCGCCGTGAACATGCTCATCTGCGCCTGGTTGCCAGGCCGCTGGAGGTACGTGACCAGCTCGCGGGCCACCACCCTGGCCACCTCGCCGCCGTGGTCCTCCTCGATGAACGCCAGGGTCAGGTCGAGCGCGCTGGTCACGCCGGCGGCGGTGGCCACCCGCCCGTCCCTGACGAAGATCGGATCCGGGTCGAAGGAGACGGCCGGGTAGCGCACGGCGAACGCCCGCGCCCACTGCCAGTGGGTGGTGGCGCGCCGCCCGTCCAGCACGCCCGTGGCCGCCAGGACGCCCGCGCCCGTGCACACCGACGCCACGCGGCGGCACTCGCGGGCCAGGCGGCGCACGTGCGCCACGATGCCGCGGTCGGCCGCCGCCCCCTCGTGGCCGACGCCCCCGGTGACGAGCAGGGTGTCGAGGGGACCGGTGACGCGTTCGAGCGCTCCCTGGGCGTGGATGGTCAGCCCGGTGCCGCACGTGACCGGCCGTCCCCCGGGCGTGACCAGCTCCACCTGGTACGGCGGCGGCGGGGCCGCCACGTTCGCCACGATCAGCGGCGTGGTGACGCACGCGATGTCGAGGAGCTCCGCCGCCTCGTATCCCACGACCACGACCCGCCGGACGTCCATGCCAGGAATGTAGGGCAGACAGCCCATTTCCCCAAGTTTCCGGACCAGCCGTGCCCACGGGCGCCGGTGCGGCCCCGGGGCGGCCGACAGTGTGGACATGACGACTCACGTTTCTCCCCACGGCGACGCGGGGGCCCACGCTCCCGCGAGCCGGTGGCGGTTCCTGGGCCACTTCGCCGAGATGGTGGTCGCGATGCTGGCCGGGATGCTGCTCCTCGACCCGGTCTGGAACGCGCTGCCCGGCGGCCCCGCGCTCCTCGCCCGCCCCGACGCCGGCGCCCTGGCGATGGCCACGGACATGACCATCGGCATGTCCCTGTGGATGCGCTACCGCGGCCACGGCTGGGCCCCGATCGCCGAGATGGGCGCGGCGATGTACGTCCCGTTCGCCGTCCTGCTGGTGCCGTACTGGATGGGTCTGCTGCCCGGGGACGCCCTGATGATCGGCGGCCACGTGCTCATGCTCCCGGCCATGCTGCTGGTCATGCTGCGGCGCCGGGACGAGTACGGCGCCGCGCACCACCACCCGACCGGCTCGCGGGGGGCGCTGGCGCGGCGCTGGCCGACGCTGCTCGGCCTGGTCATGACGGTCGGCTGCTGGCTGGACCCGGCGGTCACGCCCGCGCCGATCCTGCTGGTGCTGCCGGGCGCGTACCTGGCGATCGGGCTGCTCCGCCGCACGCTGCGCGGCCCGGGCGTCGTCGCGCTCCAGCTCGCCGGCCTGGCCGGGTACGCCGCCCTCACGGTGGCGGCGCTCGCGGCGGACCCGGACACGGCCCGCTACCTGATCGGCGCCGGCTGGCTGGCCCACGCCGCCTGGGACGCGGCCCACTTCGTCACCCGCCGCGTCGTCCCGCGCGGCTACGCCGAGTGGTGCGCGGTCGTGGACCTCGTCATCGGGGTCACGATCATCACCCTGGCCTGACCGATCATCACCCTGGCCTGCCAGGGCATCACCCTGGAGGCCAAGGCTAACCGGGCAGGTGCGCCGGTCCTGAAGGCTGCTTGGACCGGGGAAGGCGCGTGGCGGCGACGAGACCGATCAGGGCGAAGACGCCGAGCGTGGCCATCGCCAGGGCGTAGGCCCGGTTTCCCGTCGCCAGGCCGGAGACGAGGATCGTGCCGGCGATGGCCGTGCCGAACGACGAGCCGAGGTTGGAGACGCTGCGCGACAGCCCGGAGATCTCGCCCTGCATGCTCTCCGGGACGCTGGACTGCACGATGTTGACCGACGGGGTCAGCATCCCGCCCAGGCCCAGGCCGATCAGCAGCAGCCCCGGCCCGAACGCGATGACGCTCGACGAGACCCGCACCAGGGCGAGCAGGACCACGATCCCGGCCACCGCCACGACGAAGCCCGTCACGATCAGGGTCTTCTGCGAACGTCTCGCCGCGAGGCGCTCCGCGGCCAGCGACGAGATCAGGACACCCACGGTCGCCGGGGTGAAGATGACCCCCGTCTCGATCGCGTTGTAGCCGCGTACGGTCTGCAGGAACACCGCGACGACGAACGACGTCCCCATGAGGATCACCCACTGGATGTTCTGCGTGACCAGACCGATGTTGGAGGTCCGGTCCCGGAACAGCGAGGTCGACAGCAGCGGCTCCCTGCCCGCGCGCTCCAGCGAGCGGACGTGCGTGAGGAACCAGAGCAGGAAGGCGACCCCGACCACCAGCGACACCGTCATCAGGACCACGTTGGTGTCGGCCTGCAGGATCCCGAACACGACGAAGAACATGCCGGTCGCCGACAGGACCGCCCCCACGGTGTCGAAGCGGCGCGTCGGATCCGGCTCCACCGGGTCGACGATCCGGCGGCCGAGCACCATGATCGCCGCGATGACGCAGACCTGGAAGAAGAACGCGGCCCGCCAGCTGATCGCCGTGGTGATGAGCCCCCCGATCAGCGGACCCGCCGCGGCGCCGATGCCGCCCATCCCGCTGATCACGCCGAAGGCCCGCGCCCGCGACACGGTGTCGCCGTAGGCCAGCGTCGCGAAGATGTAGACGGGCGGGATCAGCAGCGCCGTACCCACCCCTTCGAGCACCGAGTTGCCGAGGATGAGCACACCGAGGCCGGGCGCGACCATGCTGAGCAGCGCCCCGGCGCCGTACAGCGTGAGCCCGGCGAAGAAGCACCGCTTGCGCCCCCAGCGGTCGGTCAGCTTGCTGCAGGGGATCATGAAGATGGCCATGATCAGCAGGAACAGCGTGATGGTGATCTGCACGCCCTTCACGGTCGTGTCCAGGTCCTCGCTGATGTCGTTGATCATCACGTTCATGTTCGAGCCCGCGAAGCTGCAGATGAACTGGGCGAGCGCGAGGGGCGCCAGCATGCTCCGCGACGAGGCGGCGGAGCCGGAGGTCCCGTTCACCGCTAGCTCCCGGGCGTCAGCGACACGGCCCGCGGGGCGCGCGAGAGCACCCGGCCCCTGGGCCGGCGGTGCCGCAGGACGAGTTTGACCAGCTCCTCGACCAGGACGAGGCTCGCCGCGAGCCCGGCGCACGCCGCCCACTGGCCGCCGCTCAGCTCGGTCGTCCCGAAGACGCGCTGCAGGAGCCCGATCCCGGTGACCGCGATGATGAGGATCAGCGCGAGGGCGTACCGGCGCAGCTGGGTCGGGCCCGGTATGGCGGCCCGAGAGAAGATCGTGTTCGTCTGGTCGCGCGCCAGCAGCCCGGCCGCGACGTGGAAGAGCGAGAGCGTGGTCAGCAGCATGGTGGACGACACGGCGGCGCCACCCTGCCGGGCGCCGATCTGGTACGCGGCCAGCGATCCGGCCGTCATGACGAACCCCTGGAAGCACAGCCTGACCCAGTTCGCCCGGGACAGGACGGGCGCGCCGACCGGCCGGGGCGGGCGGCTCATCAGGCCGCGCGTCGGCTCGTCGAAGCCCAGGGCGACGGCGACCGGGATGTCCACCAGCATGTTCACCCACAGGATCTGCAGCGGGGTGAGCGGGATGCCGCCGGCGACGCCCAGGGCGGCGGCCCCGATGAAGATCGCGATGTAGGCGACGAGGGTCGACATCTGGAAGCGGAGGTACTTGAGCAGGTTGTCGTAGAGCGAACGCCCGTACTCCACGGCGCCGACGATCGTCGCGAAGTTGTCGTCCGTGAGGATCATCACGGCGGCTTCCTTCGACACCTCGGTGCCGGTGATGCCCATCGCCACGCCGATGTCCGCCGCCTTCAGGGCGGGGGCGTCGTTCACCCCGTCGCCCGTCATGGCCACCACGTTGCCGTCCTGCTTGAGCAGCCGGACCAGGCGCAGCTTGTCCTCCGGCGAGACCCGCGCGATGACGCCGATGTCGTCCAGTTGCCCGCGCAGCTCCTCGTCGCTCAGCGACGCGAACTCCGCCCCGGTGATCGCCCGGCCGGGGATGCGGAGCTCGGCGGCGATCGTGCCCGCGGTCGTCACGTGGTCGCCGGTGATCATCCGTACCCGGATGCCGGCCTGCGCGCACTCGGCGATCGCGGCCCTCGCCTCCGACCGCGGCGGATCGACGATGCCCACCATCGCGAGCAGCGTCAGGTCCCGTACCAGGTCGATGAGGTCCGCGCCGGGGTCGAACGCGGCCGGGGCGAGGTCACGCTGGGCCACCACCATGACGCGCTCGCCCGCCCGTGCCATCCGGTCGTTGGCCTCCAACGCGAGCGGGCGGTTCTCGTCCGTCACCGTGACGAGGGTTCCGTCGGGGGAGCGGTAGGACGTCCCCCGGGAGATGAGCACGTCCGGCGCCCCCTTGACGTAGCAACGGACGACCGGCTCACCGTTCGCGCCGGTCATCTGGTGGAACGTCGCCATGAACTTGTAGTCGGCGTCGAACGGGACCTCCCCGACGCGCGGGTAGGTGCCGCGCGTGCTCTCGACGTCGAGGCCGCCCTTGGCGGCCAGCACGATCAGCGCGCCCTCCGTCGGGTCGCCGATCAGGGTGTCGCCGTCCAGCACGGCGTCGGCGCACAGGATCATCGGCAGCAGGTACGGGTCGAGGTCGATGTGCGCGCCGGCGACGTGCTTGATCTCGCCGGCCGTGCCGTAGCCCTCGCCCGACACGGTGAACCGGTTCAAACCGGGGATCACCAACTCGCGGGCCGTCATCTTGTTGAGCGTCAGCGTGCCCGTCTTGTCCGAGCAGACCGCCGAGGTGGAGCCGAGCGTCTCCACCGCCGGCAGACGCTTCATGATCGCGTTGCGGCGGGCGATCTCCTGGGTGCCGATCGACAGCAGCGCCGTCACGACCGCGGGGAGGCCCGTCGGGATGGCGGCGACCGCGAGCGCCACCCCCGTGATGAACAGGACGTCGAACGGCTTGCCCTGGAGCAACCCGAGCACGACCACCAGGGCGAGGGCGATCCCCGCGATCGTCGCGATGATCTTCGACAGGGAGTCCAGTTGCTTCTGCAGCGGCGTCTTCTCGGCTTCCGTGCCGGCGAGGAGCCCCGCGATGTGGCCGATCTCGGTCCCCATCCCGGTCGTGGTGACGACCATCTCGCCCCGCCCCCGCGTGACGGAGGTGTTCATGTAGCCGAGGCAGGTGCGGTCCCCGAGCGGCACGTCCTTGCCCGGCACCGGATCGGTCCTCTTGGCGACCGGCAGGCTCTCGCCGGTGAGGGCCGCCTCCTCGATCTCCAGCGAGGCGGCGACGCAGATCCGGCCGTCCGCCGGTATCCGGTCGCCGGCTTCGACGAGCACCACGTCACCCGGTACGAGCTCCTCGGCGTCGATCTCGACGGCCTGGCCGTCCCTGCGGACCCGGGCGACCGTCTTCATCATCCGGGAGAGCGCCTTGACGCTCTCCTCCGCCTTCGCCTCCTGGCGCAGCCCGATCACCGCGTTGAAGACGGTGAGGCCCGCCAGCACGGCGAACGTCCCGACGTCGCGCGTGACGACCAGGCTGATCACCGCGGCGGCGAGCAGCACGATCTGCATGAAGTCCCGGTACTGGCGGAGCCACGCCTGGATGGCGGACTCCTTCTTCGCGGTCTCCAGCCTGTTGGGGCCGTGGGTCCGCAGGCGCTCGCGGGCGGCCTCGGGGCTGAGCCCGCGGTCGAAGCGGACGTCGAGCTCCCGGATCACCGTCGTGGTGTCGGCCTCGTGCCACGCGGGGTGGCCGTCCTGCTCTCGTTCCACGGTCCTCCCCTTGCGACAGGAGCCGGTCGGCGAGCGTGGTCGGCACTGCGGGTCCCGCCTCACCCGCAGAAGCTGCGATATGTGGTGTTGTGTCCGTTTCTGGTGGGGGTATGCCTCTCGACACGGGTATTGCGTGAGGACGGGGACATCCATGAACGACTATCCGCCGATCGCGGACCACGGCATGGTCGGGGACCTGCAGACCGCCGCACTCGTCTCCGGGACGGGGACCGTCGACTGGTGGTGCACCCCCCGCTTCGACTCGCCGAGCCTGTTCGCCTCCATCCTCGACAGCGAGCGCGGCGGCCACTGCCGGTTCGCGGCCGACGTCGAGCGCATCGCCGGGGAGAGCGTCCGGCAGCTCTACCTGCCGGACACCGCCATCCTCGTCACCCGGTACATGGCCCCCAGCGGTGTCGGTGAGGTCGCCGACTTCATGGAGCCGAACACCTCCTCCACGCCCACCGACCGGCACCGCCTGCTGCGGGTCGCCCGGGTGGTGCGCGGCAGCCTGCCCTTCACGCTCGTCTGCCGCCCCCGCTTCGACTACGGGCGGGCGCCGCACGCCCTGTCCCTCCTCGACGACGGCTCGGCCCTCTTCCGCGGCCCCGGCACGGACCTGCACCTGCAGGCCACCGAGCCCATCGCCCTGCGCCGGGACGGCGACGACATCGTCGCCGACTTCACCCTCCGGGCCGGAGACACCGCCGCCGTCGCCCTCACCAGCGCCGACAGCGGCAACCACACCATGACGCCGCTGACCGCCGGCGAGGTGCGCGACAGCATCGAGGGCTGCCACGACTTCTGGCTCCGGTGGCTGCGCTCCTCCCGCTACCACGGCCGCTGGCAGGAGATGGTCAACCGCTCGGCGATCACCCTCAAGCTGCTCACGTACGCGCCGACCGGCGCGCCGATCGCCGCCGCGACCATGGGCCTGCCGGAGCAGATCGGCGGGGAGCGCAACTGGGACTACCGCTACACCTGGATCCGCGACGCATCCCTGTCCGTCAGGGCGCTGATCGACCTGGGCTTCACCGACGAGGCGCAGGCGTTCCGGGGATGGCTGCGTGAGCGCCTCGAGGCCGGCGGCACCGCGTCGGGCGAGCCCCTGCAGATCATGTACCGGATCGACGGTGACCCCCACCTGACCGAGGAGGTCCTCGACCACCTGGAGGGATACCAGAAGTCCGCCCCGGTCCGGGCCGGCAACGCGGCCGCGGACCAGATCCAGCTCGACATCTACGGCGAGGCCGCCGACGCCCTCGCCCAGGCGCAGGACATCGGAGGCGTCCACGGCTGGCGGGCTCTCGTCGGCGTCCTGGACTGGCTCGCCGACACCTGGGACCGCCCGGACGAGGGCATCTGGGAGACCCGGGGCGGACGCCAGGACTTCACCTACAGCCGCCTGATGACCTGGGTCGCCTTCGACCGCGGCATCCGCATGGCCACCACCTACTCCCGTCCCGCCGACGTCGTCCGCTGGACGACCACCCGTGACGCCGTCTTCAACCAGATCATCGACCGGGGCTGGAACCCGCGACGGCAGGCGTTCGTCCAGCACTACACCACCGACGTCCTGGACGCCTCGCTGCTGCTCATGCCCCGGGTCGGCTTCGTCTCGCCGCGCGACCCGGCCTGGCTGAGCACTCTCGACGCCATGGACCAGGAGTTGGTCAGCGACAGCCTCGTCTACCGCTACGACCCCGCCGCCTCCCCGGACGGGCTGCGCGGCTCCGAGGGCACCTTCAACCTGTGCAGCTTCCTGTACGTCGAGGCCCTCGCCCGCGCCGGCCGGGTCCGGCAGGCGCGCTACGCCTTCGACAAGATGCTCACCTACGCCAACCACGTCGGCCTGTTCGCCGAGGAGATCGGCCCGTCCGGCGAGCAGCTCGGCAACTTCCCGCAGGCCTTCACCCATCTGGCGCTGATCGCCGCGGCCATCGCCCTCGACGAGCAGCTCGACGCCTCCACAGGCTGACGACCGGGTTCTACAGGCGGGTTCTACAGGCCGGCCACCGGGTCGAAGGGGCTGATCTCGTACCGCCCGTCGCGGATCAGCGCCCAGGAGCTCTCGGGCAGCTCGTTCCACGCGCCCGTGAGGTCGAGCAGCGGCTCCGAGACGACGAAGCGCGCCTGGGCCGCCAGCCGCCGCAGGCTCGCCAGCTCCGGGTGGAGCTCCCGGAGGTGGGAGATGTCGGTGGAGTAGAACAGCGTCCGGGTGTGTCCCTCACTGGAGTAACGGAAGATCCAGACGGACTCGCCGTCGCTCGTGGCCACGGTCATCTGGACCGGCTGGAGGATGCCGTGGCGACGGGCGAGCTCCTCCACCAGGCCGACGGCGCGGGCGACCGCGCCCGGCGGGTCGTCGGCCAGGCCGAACGTGAGGGCCAGGAAGAACAGCAGCTCCGAGTCGGTCGAGCCCTCGATCTCGGGATAGAGCGCAGGGTCCACCGCCAGCGACAGATCGCGCTTGAGTTTTGGGAATCCCTCCACGTGCCCGTTGTGCATCCACAGCCAGCGTCCGTACGCGAACGGATGGCAGTTGCTGCGCTGCACGGCGCTGCCGGTCGAGGCGCGGACGTGCGCGAACAGCAGGGGTGTGCGGATCTGCCCGGCGATCTCCCGGAGGTTCTCGTCGTTCCAGGCCGGCAGGATGCTCTTGAACACGGCGGGCGTCGACCCCTCGCCGTACCACCCGATGCCGTAACCGTCGCCGTTGGTGGTCGTGTGCCCGAGCCGGGAGCGCAAGCTCTGCTCGATGAGCGAGTGAACCGGCTGGAACAGCAGGGCCCCGGCGAGAACGGGATCTCCGCAGTACGCCATCCATCTGCACATCGGCCGCTCAGTCCCCCCGGTGACGCCTCCGTCGAATTCCGCACGACATGCAAAAAACTCTATCGGCCGGGAAGTTCGGCGCATGGCACCAATTGGGTCGTTTTACCTCTTTATGGCTATATACCGAGACGGCGTCGGGAAAGCTTCCCAGGCAGCCGTTCAAAGGATGAATCATGAGCAATCTCATCGTCATTTCCTATCCCGACGTCGCCACCGCCACAGCGGTGCGTGATCGCCTGCTCGACCTCCAGCGTCAGAACCTGATCACGATGGAGGACGTGGCCGTCGTCGAGCGCCGGCGGGACGGCAAGATCAAGATGCATCAGGCCCGCAGCACGGCCGGCATGGGGGCGGCCAGCGGCGCCCTCTGGGGCGGCCTGATCGGGATGCTGTTCTTCATGCCGCTGTTCGGCATGGCCCTGGGCGCCGCCACCGGTGCCGCCGGCGGCGCGATGGCCGACGTCGGCGTCAACGACGACTTCATGCGCCAGGTCTCCGAGCGGCTGGAGCCCGGCATGGCCGCGCTCTTCGTCCTGGTCGTACGGAGCACCCCGGACAAGGTCATCCCGGAGATCAAGCCCTTCGGCGGGAACGTCCTCCAGACGTCGCTCAGCCACGAGGAGGAGGCCCAGCTCCGCGAGATGGTGCAGGGCGCCGTCTAGCTCGTCCGGCGCACCGAGCGCACGAGATCCTCGGAACCCGCCGGACGGGTGCCGGGGATCTCGATGCCCGCCCTCCCGGCGATGAGCTAACCGTTTTATGACCATACGTTCTGTACGTTCGGTTTTGGGCCCTCGACACCCCACCCGGAACCGAAGAGGAGCGACCCATGGAGCACCACGACGTCCCCGGCACAACGACTCCCCGCCGCGGCATCCCGTGGCTCATCGCGACGGCCGTCGCCCCTCTCCTCCTCCCGTGGTGCTCCGCGCTCGTCCCGGCGGCGTCGGCCGACGCCGCGGCGGAGGGCCGTCAGCCCGCGCGGCCGACCATCGTGTTCGTCCACGGGGCGTTCGCCGACTCCTCCAGCTGGAACGAGGTCGTGTCCCGGCTGGCCGCGGACGGCTATCCGGCGATCGCCGTCGCCAACCCGCTGCGCGGCGTCAAGAGCGACGCCGCCTACGTGTCCTCCGTCCTCGGCACGGTCAAGGGCCCCGTCGTGCTCGTCGGGCACTCGTACGGCGGGATGGTGATCACTCAGGCCGCGGCCGGCGCCAAGAACGTCAAGAGTCTCGTCTACGTGGCCGGCTTCGCCCCGGCCGCCGGGGAGAGCGCCGTGAAGCTGTCGGGCCGGTTCCCCGGCAGCACGCTCGGCCCCGCGCTGACGCCTCCGGTGCGGATCCCCGGCGGCGGCGCCGACCTCTACATCCGGCAGAGCAGGTTCTGGAAGCAGTTCGCCGCCGACCTGCCGGAGGGGCAGGCCAGGCTGATGGCCGTCGCCCAGCGCCCCGTCACGGAGGCCGCGCTCGGCGAGCCGGCAACCGGCGCGCCCGCGTGGAAGACGATCCCCTCCTGGTTCGTCTACGGGGAGCGGGACAAGAACATCCCGCCGGCCGTCCACGCGTTCATGGCCAAGCGGGCCGGCGCCAAGGAGACCGTCGAGGTCAAGGGAGCCTCACACGTCGTGATGCTCTCGCGCCCCGCCGCGGTCGCGAAGACGATCGAGGACGCCGCGGGGGCGAAGTAGGGAGAGCCATGGCCACGCTGGTGTCGGTCAACGTGGGCCTTCCCCAGGACGTCGCCTGGCAGGGCAGGACGGTGCGCACCGGCGTGTGGAAGCGGGCCGTGACCGGCCCCCGGATGGTGCGGCGGCTCAATGTCGAGGGCGACGGGCAGGGCGATCTCGCCGGGCACGGCGGCGAGTACCGCGCCGTCCTGGTGTACCAGCTCGACTCCTACCGCCACTGGCAGGAGCACCTGCGCCGCGACGACTTCGCCTACGGGCAGTTCGGCGAGAACTTCACCGTCGAGGGGCTGCCCGACGACGAGGTCCGCATCGGCGACAGGTTCCGGGTGGGGGAGGCGCTCTTCGAGGTCACCCAGCCGCGCGTCACCTGCTACCGGGTGGGGCTGCGGATGGGGGAGCCGCGGATGGCCGCCCTGCTGGTGGCCCACCGGCGTCCCGGTTTCTACCTGAAGGTCCTCGCCGAGGGGCGGGTGGAGGCGGGGCAGGAGATCGTCAAGGTCGCCTCCGGCCCCGAGGAGATGACGGTCGCGGACATCGACGCGCTCCTGTACCTGCCGGGCCACCCCCGCGACGACCTCGTCCGGGCGCTGCGCATCCCCGCGCTCAGCCCCGGCTGGAAGGCGTCGCTGCGGGCGCTGCTCGACCAGGCCGGCGCTTCCGGCGCGCCGGCCGGCAACGCGGGGCTGGCCCCCGCCGCCGCCCCGCCGCCGGCCTGGACCGGATTCCGGCCGCTCCGGGTCAGGCGGATCGACGTGGAGAGCGCCGGCGTGTTCTCCGTGACCCTGACCGCCCCCGACGGCACGCCGGTCCCCGCGGCGCTGCCCGGCCAGTTCCTCACCGTCCGGCTGCGGCCCGGCGGCGGGCCGGCGCTCGTCCGCAGCTACTCGCTGTCCGGCCCACCGGACCGCGGGGAGTACCGCCTCAGCATCAAGCGGGAACCGCACGGGGCCGCCAGCGGATGGCTGCGAGCCCGTCTGCGGGCCGGGGACCTCCTCGACTGCGCCGCCCCGCGCGGCGCCTTCACCCTCACGGCCGGCGACGGCCCCGTCCTGCTGATCTCGGCCGGCATCGGCGTCACGCCCGTCCTCGCCATGCTGCACGCGCTGGCCGCCGGCCGTTCCACGCGGGAGGTGTGGTGGGTTTACGGCGCCCGAGACGGCACCCAGCATCCCTTCGCCGAGGAGAGCCGCGCCCTGCTGGGCCGGCTCGCCAACGCCCACCGGCACGTCTCCTACAGCCGCCCGGCGCCCGGCGACCGGCAGGGGCGCGACTACGACGCCGAGGGCCGGATCTCCGCCGGCCTGCTCCGCGACCTCGGCGTGCCACACGGCGCCGACGCCTACGTGTGCGGCCCTCCCGCGCTGATGCGCGAGCTCCCCGGCGCGCTCGCGGCCTCGGACCTCGCGCCGTCCCACGTCCACACGGAGGTCTTCGGCGCCGGCCCCGCGCTGACGCCGGGTGTCGCGGCCGCCTCGCAGCGGCCGGTCCACCCGCCCACCGGCCCGCCGGGTGACGGGCCGGTGGTCTCCTTCGCGCGCAGCGGCCTGACGGTGAGCTGGAGCAGCGCGTACGCGAGCCTGCTGGAGCTGGCGGAGGCCTGCGACGTGCCCACCCGCTGGTCGTGCCGGACAGGCGTCTGCCACAGCTGCGAGAGCGGGCTGCTGGCCGGAAGCGTCGCCTACTCGCCCGAGCCGCTCGACGCGCCCGCCGAGGGCGACGCGCTCATCTGCTGCTCCCGGCCGCGCGAGGAGGTCGTCCTGGACCTGTAGGCCAGGCCGGCGTCAGCGGTTCAGCCCTGGGCCTTCTGCTCCTTCTCCTTCTCCGGGTTGCAGTACGGGCAGGCGGGCGCGGGGTCGACGCAGACCTTGACGGAGTCGCTGTTGTTCGACGGGTCGAGCTCCGTCTCCTTGCTGCCGGCCGTGGCGGTGTTGACGGTCTCGGCGACCGTGGTGGCCTTGGCCTGGACGACCAGGGTGGCCGTGGCGCCGGCGGCGAGCGTGCCCACCGTCCAGGCGCCACCGGCGTACGCGCCGGTGGACGGCGTCGCCGACAGGAGGGCGAGCCCGGCCGGGAGTGCGTCCTTGACGACGACGCCGGTCGCGTCGTTCGGCCCGGCGTTGCGGACGGTCACGTGGTAGGCGACCATCCCGCCGACGGATACCCGGACCTGCTCGGCCGACTTGACCACGCTCAGGTCGACGGCCGGATAGACCTCGGTGACGGTGTCGCCGCTGGTGGAGGTCAGCGGCTCGGGCTGGGGGCCGAGCCGGTTGTCGTAGGTGACCGTGCCCTGGTTGGTGACCCGCTTGCCCGCGGCGGCCACGCCGACCTTGACCCGGAACTCCACGGTGGTGCCGCCGGGCAGGATGTCGCTGTTGGGCAGGCTGCCCCCGGCCGTGGCCGTCGCGCCGTTGCCCAGCGTGAAGGCGATCTTCCCGGTGCCCGGGTCGAACGCGGCCTGGTCGTCGCCGGCCCCGTCGGTCTTGGCGCCGGCGTTCGGGCCGCTCACGACCTGGAGCGAGCCGGGCACCAGGGAGGTGCCCGGCGGGACGGCGTCGCTCAGCCGGACGTCCTCGGCCACGCCGCCGCCCTTGTTGACCGCGGTCAGCCGGTAGGTGATCACGTCGCCCACGTCGACCGGCCCCTGCGGGCTCGCGGTCTTGGTCACGATGACGCACGGCGCGGTGCCGAAGAAGACGTCGTCGAGGAAGTTGCCCACGCTACGGCTCCCTCCGGCGGCGGAGAGGGAGCGGAAGGCGAACCTGGTGGTCGTCTGGCCGGCGGGCACGGTGTAGGCGCCGGAGTAGGTGCCCCACTTCGTGGTGCCGTCCGACATGGTCGCCTGCTGCGCCGGGCCGGCCGGATCGCCGATGTCCAGTGCCATCGTGTCGGTGCCGGAGCGCCCGCGGTGGGACAGCCGCCAGTACAGCTTCTGCCCCGGCGTGGTCGCATGGTCCTGGTACAGGGTGGCGACCTGGGTCGCGTTCAGCTCGGCGAACTGGCCCCCCTCGACGGGCGGGACGCCCATCCGGGTGCTCCAGAGCTCGATCAGGTGGTCGGAGGCGGTCGTCCGCCAGCCCGGCACCGAGTTCGGGCGGTTCTGCGTGGCGTCGGGGAACTGGAGCCACGACGCGCCGGTGATGACGGGCTGCTCGAAGCCGCCGTCGACCAACGCCACCCGCTCGGGGCAGGAGGCCGGATCCGGCGCGGCCACCCGGGCCGGGCCGGCGTGGGTGCTGGCCGCCGGCACGGTGTCGGCCAGCACCGCAGGGGACAGCGTCAGCGGCAGCGCCATCGCCGCCAGCGCGGCGACCGGGTAACACATCCCGCGGATGTGCCTCATGGTGATGTTCCTCTCGTCGGGCGGAAACCGCCTCCGTCCACCAGCGCCGGGCCACCGGCACTGGCACCGCATGGCAGGTTCGCCCGGCGGGACGACCGGCCGGGACGTGACACCGGCCGACCGGCGAACTTTTGACGCGATCTTGTTCCTGCCAGGAGCGGCCACGCGGTGAGGCCAGTAACTAGAATTTTCCAGTTGCTGGAAGTTTCCATCGGGCGTACATTGGCGCCATGCAGGAGTCGCGGCGTGAACGGAAGAAGCGCGAGACCCGGCGGCGGATCGTCCTGGCCGCCATCAGGCTGTTCGAGGAGCAGGGGTACGAGCGGACCACGGTGGCGCAGATCGCCGCGGCGGCGGACGTGGACCCCAAGACGTTCTTCAACTACTTCCGTACCAAGGACGACGTCCTGTTCGTCGACATCGGACAGGACTTCGACGTGCTGCTCCAGGCGATCGCGCGGCGCCGGCCACACGAGAGCCCGGGCGAGGTGCTGGCGAGGGGGTTCCAGGAGTACGCCGCCCACCGCCGGCCCAAGGCTCCGCTCAGGGAGCCCGAGGAGCTGCCGGCGGCGGCCCGGCTGGCCCTGACGACGCCGGCGCTGCAGGCCAAGGGCCTCTACCTGCTGCAGGACCTGCAGCAACGGGTCGCCGGCGAGCTGCTGAAGGCGTTCCCCGGACTGGATCCGATCACCGCGGCGGCGATGATCGGGTCCGTGATGGGCGCGATCCAGCAGGCGAGCCTGACCAGTGTCCGGCTCGGCCGCTCGCAGGAGGAGCTGTGGGAGGCCGCCGGTCAGGGCCTCGACCTCGCCAAGCACGGCCTGCTCTCGGTGCGGCAGCCCACCGGGCACCCATGAGACCAGGCACGAGAGAGGATCGGCTCGTCATGGACGGACAAGAGAGCATCCGGCACCTCGCCCGCGACGCACGGCGCGTCATGCGGGACGGCCCCGGGGAGATCGCGCGGCGGCAGCGCGACCGCCTGGCCCGGATGGTGGCCCACGCCCGCGCCCGCTCGCCCTACTACCGCGCGCTGTACCAGGACCTGCCGGAGCACGTCGACGACCCGGCGCTGCTGCCGGTCACCGGCAAGAAGACGCTGATGGCAGCCTTCGACGACTGGGTCACCGACCGCGAGGTGACCCTGGAGCGGGTGGAGGCGTTCGTGGCCGACCCCGGCCTCGTGGGGCAGCGGTTCCAGGGCCGGTACCTGGTGGCGACCACCTCCGGCACCAGTGGCCTGCGTGGCCTCTTCGTGATGGACGACCGCGACCTGGCCGTGCGCACCGCGCTCGGCGTGCGCGTCGGCGGGCTGTCGGCCCGCGATGTCGTCCGGACCCTCGCCCGCGCCGGGCGGACCGCCGTCGTCACCGCGCCCGGCGGCCACTTCTCCACCGTCGCGGCGACGGTCCGGTTCGGCCTGGACCGGCCGTGGCTCGGGCGGATGATGCGGATCTTCTCGATCGACCAGCCGATGGCGGGGCTGGTCGACGAGCTCAACCGGTACGACCCCGCGAGCATCGCCGGCTTCACGGGCATGCTCACGCTGCTGGCCGGGGAGCAGGAGGCGGGCCGTCTGCACGTCCGCCCGGCGATCGTCATCCCCGGCGGCGAGACGTTGACCCCGGGGGCCCGGGAGCGGATCGCCACCGCGTTCCAGGCCAAGGTGCGCGCCGCCTACGCCTCCACCGAGTGCGGATTCCTCAGCTCCGGCTGCGCGCACGGCTGGTACCACGTCAACAGCGACTGGGCCGTGCTGGAGCCGGTCGACGCCGACCACCGGCCTGTCCCGCCGGGTGTTCAGTCGCACACGGTCCTGGTGAGCAACCTCGCCAACCGGGTCCAGCCGATCCTGCGCTACGACCTGGGGGACAGCGTCCTGCTCCGCCCCGACCCCTGCCCGTGCGGCAGCCCGCTCCCGGCCATCCGCGTGCAGGGCCGCGCCGCCGACCTGCTCACCTTCCCCACCGAGCGCGGCGAGCACGTCAGCCTCTCGCCCATGCTGTTCGGCGCTCTGCTGGACCGGATACCCGGCGTCGGCCAGTTCCAGATCCTCCAGACCGCGGACACCACCCTGCGCGTCCGCCTGCGGTCCGGCGACGCCGCCGACACCGACCGCGTGTGGGAGACCGTGCGCGACGAGATCACCCGGCTGCTCACCGAGCACAAGGCCGGTGACATCACCCTCGAACGCGCCGGCGAACCGCCGCAGCGGTCACCCGGCGCCAAGTTCCGCAGGATCATCCCCCTGCCCAGGCCCTGACCGCTGGAAAGAGAGATCCCCGGGACTCGGTGGACGAGTCCCGGGGATTGTCGGCTGACGGCGTCGGGGCAGGCCGATCCGCAGCCGAGCCTGTTGGAGACCGACGCTGTGCTAGTAGCCGAGGCGCTTCAGGTCAGGCTGCTCGGCGCCCGACTGCGGGACGTCGCCGCGGTACGGGCCGGTGATGACCGGCGGCACGAACGTCTCCTTGACCGTGCGGGCGTTCACCCAGCGGATCAGGTTGAAGATCGAGCCGGCCTTGTCGTTGGTGCCCGAGGAGCGGGCGCCGCCGAACGGCTGCTGGCCCACGACCGCGCCCGTCGGCTTGTCGTTGACGTAGAAGTTGCCCGCCGAGAAGCGCAGCCGCTCCGAGGCCGAGGCGATCGCGTAGCGGTCCTGGGCGATGAGCGAGCCGGTCAGCGCGTACGGCGAGACGGACTCCATCTGGTCGAGCACCCGGTCGAAGTCGCCGTCGTCGTAGACGTGGACGCCGAGGATCGGGCCGAAGTACTCCTTGACGAAGACCTCGTCCGTCGGGTCGGCGCACTCCATGACGGTCGGCTTGACGAAGTAGCCGGCGGAGTCGTCGTAGGAGCCGGTGAGCACGTCCACATGGGACGCCTGGCGGGCGCGGTCGATGGCGGCCTTGTGCTTGGCGAAGGCCCGCTCGTCGATCACGGCGCCCATGAACGTCGACAGGTCGCCCGTGACGTCGCCCACGGTGAGGGACTCGGCCACGGCCACGAACTCGTCGCGCATGCGCGTCCAGAGCGAGCGCGGCACGTACGCCCGCGACGCGGCCGAGCACTTCTGGCCCTGGTACTCGAAGGCGCCCCTGATCAGCGCGGTCTGGAGCGCGCCGAGGTCGGCCGACGGGTGGGCGAGCACGAAGTCCTTGCCGCCGGTCTCGCCGACGAGGCGCGGGTAGCTCCGGTAGGAGCCGATGTTCGTGCCGACCGTCTTCCACAGGTGCTGGAACGTCGCGGTCGAGCCGGTGAAGTGGATGCCCGCGAGGGCGGGGTGGGCCAGCGCCACCTCGGAGACGGCCTGGCCGTTGCCCGTGACCATGTTGATCACACCGGGCGGCAGGCCGGCCTCCTCCAGCAGCCGCATCGTGAAGTGCGCCGCGAACTGCTGCGTGGGCGACGGCTTCCAGACGACGACATTGCCCATGAGGGCGGCGGAGGTCGGCAGGTTCCCGGCGATGGCGGTGAAGTTGAACGGCGTGATCGCCAGCACGAAGCCTTCGAGCGGCCGGTACTCCATCCGGTTCCACACACCCGGCGACGACGCGGGCTGGTCGGTGTACAGCTGCCGCGCGTACGCCACGTTGAACCGCAGGAAGTCGATCAGCTCGCACGCGGAGTCGATCTCCGCCTGCTGCGCCGACTTGGACTGCCCGAGCATGGTCGCGGCGTTCAGCGTCGCCCGCCACGGCCCGGCCAGCAGGTCCGCGGCCTTGAGGAAGATCGCCGCCCGCTCGTCGAACGACAGCGCCCGCCACGCGGGGGCGGCCGCGAGCGCGGTGGAGACGGCCTCCTCGACGTCCTGGACGGTGGCGTCGTGGGTGCGGCCGAGCACGGCCGCCTTGTTGTGCGGCTGCACCACGTCGATCGGGGCGCCGCCGCCCATCCGCTGCCGGCCGCCGATCGTCATCGTGAGGTCGATCGACGCCCCGGACAGCTCCTTGATCCGGTTCTCCAGCGTGGAGCGCTCGGCGCTGCCCGGCGCGTAGGAGTACACCCGCTCGTTGGCCGGCGTGGGCACGTTGGTGATGGCGTCCATTTACTTACCCCCAAGGGCACGAAGGAAGAAGGCGACGTTGGCCGGGCGCTCGGCCAGGCGGCGCATGAAGTAGCCGTACCAGTCGTCGCCGTACGGGACGTAGACGCGGACCGTGTGGCCGGCCCCCGCCAGGGCCTCCTGCCGGTCGGTCCGGATGCCGTAGAGCATCTGGTACTCGTAGTCCCCGACGGAGCGGCCGAACCGGTCGGCGAGCAGCTCGGTGACGGCGATCAGCCGGTCGTCGTGCGTCGCCACCATGGGATACCCCTTCCCCGCCATGAGGATCCGCAGGCATCGCACGTACGCCCGGTCGACGTCGCCCTTGCTCTGGTGGGCGACCGAGGCGGGCTCCCGGTAGGCGCCCTTGACCAGCCGCACCCGGCTGCCCTCGACGGCCAGGTCGCGGCAGTCCTGGACGCTGCGGAACAGGTACGCCTGGATCGCCACGCCCGTCGACGGGTGGTCCTCGCGTAGCGCGCGCAGGATGCCGAGCGTCGAGTCGACGGTGGTGCGGTCCTCCATGTCGAGGGTGACGGTCGAGCCGTTGGCGCCGGCGGCGGCGCAGATCTCTCGGGCGTGGTCCAGCGCCATCGCGTCGTCGAGCCGCTGGCCGACGGCCGAGAGCTTGACGGACACCTCGACGCTCGGGCCCAGGCCGAGGGGGCGCAGGGACTCCAGGAGCGTGACGTACGCCTTGGCGGTCGCGGCGGCGGCGCCCGCGTCGCGGGTCTCCTCGCCGAGATGGTCCACGGTCACGGTCAGTTTCGCGTCGGTGAGCCGTTGGATGGCCGTACGGGCCTCCTCGACGCTCTCGCCGGCGACGAACCGGTCGACGACCTTCCGCGTGAGCGGGAAACCGGACACGGAGCGGCGCACCAGCGCGCTCCGGGACGTGGCGAGCAATACTTGACCGAGCATGTAATCAGCCTAAAACCGCAGCTCAACCGGGGCCATCCACACTCGTAACGCCCAATGTGGCAGGCTGTCATACACATGGACAACTCGGCTGATCTGCAGGACATCGTCGATGAGCTCGCCCGCCTGCTCGGGGCCTCCGCGACGCTGGAGGACCGCTCGTTCCGCCTGCTCGCGTACGGCGCGCAGCACGGCGACATCGACACCGTGCGGCAGGAGTCGATCCTGCGCCGGCGCGCCACGCCGGAGGTCCGCGACTACTTCGAACGGTACGGCATCGCCCGCGCCGGCCACCCGGTGCGCATCCCGGCCGACGCCGACCTCAAGGTGCTGGCCCGGGTCTGCTGGCCGCTGCGGCACCAGGACGTCACCTACGGCTACCTGTGGCTGCTCGACTCCGGCAGCCTCACCGACGAGGTGCTGAGGCGGGCCGAGCCGCTGGTGGGACGCGCCGCCGCCGCGCTGGCGCAGGAGGCCCGCGGCCGCCGCGACGCCGGGCGCGACCTGCGGGCGCTGCTCTCGGCCGACCCCGAGGAGCGCGCGGGCGCCTCGCTGGAGGTGCTCGGCCCGGTCGCGGCGATCGCGGTGCGCGAGTCGGAGGAGCGGGTGGCGGCCCTGTGGACGCTGCCGCGCGGCGTGCTGGCCCGTCCCGGCTCGCCGGTCGCGCTGCTCGCCCCAGCCCACCTGGCCGCCGAGGTCGCGCGCACGGTCCAGGCCGCGTACGGCACGGCGGCCGGCATCGGGGCGACCCGGCGTGACCCGGGGGAGGCGTGGCAGAGCTGGCGGGAGGCGCGGCAGGCGCTGCGCATCGCCGAGCACTTCCCGCGCTTCGCGCCCGTCGCCCGCTGGGAGGACCTGGGCGCGCACCGGCTGCTGGCCCGCCTCGGCCAGGCCGACCTGACGGAGCTGGCGGCCGAGACCGCCGTGCTGGACCCGGAGCTGGGCCACACCGTGGAGACGTACCTCGACCTCGGCGGCCACGCCCAGAAGACGGCGGCCGAGCTGGGCATCCACCGCCAGACGCTCTACTACCGGCTGGGCAAGGCGGAGCGGCTGCTGGGCCGCGACCTGTCGGACGGCGACGACCGCCTGGCCGTCCACCTGGGCCTCAAGGCCGCCCGGCTCGTCTGAGGGCGGGTTCCTCGGCGAGGCTCTCAGGACAGGTGGCGCAGGGCCGAGGCGTCGCCGGGGCCGCCCCGCGCGGCCAGGAGCCCCGCCACCCGCCCCTGGTGCCCGGCGTCCTTGTGGCCGTCGTACTTGAACTTGCCGCGGATCTCCTCGACGGTCAGCCGCAGCCCCTGGAGCCCCGACAGCAGCCGTGGCATGGCGGCGGGGTCCCCGGCCTCCGCGTCGAGGTCGCCGAGCTGGGCCCGGAGGATCTCCAGCTTGCCCTCGGGGTCCGCGACGATCTCGGCGTGGCAGGCGAGCTGGACGGCCGAGTAGTAGGTGGTCGGGACGCCGAGCGCCGGGTCGGTGCCCGGCTCGGCCCGCCACGAGCCCGGGATGTACGCCCAGGGGCCGGCGACGGACAGGAGCACCTTCGGGTTCTCCTCGACGGCCGCCCAGACGGGGTTGGGCCGGGCCAGGTGGAGGAGAACCGTCCGGTCGTCGTACAGGAGGAACTGGGTGGGGACCACCACGGGGAGGTCGCGGCCCCGGCCGGCGGCGATGAGCTGCCCGAACGGGTTGGCCCTGACGTAGGCGAGGGACTGCTTCTCGTCGCCGGCGTCCCAGGGGTGAATCAGCATGCGGGGGATCATATGTCCCGTAGGGCCGGACCCGGGGAGCGGGTCCGGCCCGGGGATCAGGCGCAGGCGGCCTCGTACACGCGGACGAGCTCCTGGCTGACGCGCTCCCAGGAGTAGCGGGAGCGGGCGCGGTCGGCGCCGGCGTAGCCGAGCGCGGTCCGCAGCGTGCCGTCCGCGAGCAGCTCGCGGGCCAGGCGGGCGGTCTGGGCCGGGCGGTCCGGCGGCACCAGCAGGCCGGTCACGCCGTCGATGACGGAGTCGAGGTGGGCGCCCACGGCGGAGGCGATCACCGGAACGCCGCAGGCCATGGCCTCCAGGGCGACGATGCCGGTCGTGGACTCGCGGGGGACGGTCACCACGGCGTCGGCGCCGCGCATGAGCTTGGGGACGGCGGTCCGCTTGACCTGGCCGAGCAGGGTCACGCGGTCGGCCACGCCGAGCTGCTCGGCCAGGGCCCGCAGGCGGCGCGCCTCCCGGTCGTCGCCGAGCTGCTCGGGGTCCGGCCCGCCGGCGATGACGAGCTCGACGTCCGTCAGGCCCTGCAGGGCCCGGATGATCGTGTGCGCGCCGCGGTCGGGGGCGAGGGCTCCGACGTGCAGCAGCCGCTTGTGCGAGCCGCGCGTCGCGGCCGGGCCGGTGCGGTGGAAGCGCTCGGTGTCGACGCCGTAGGGGACGATGGCGATGTTGTTGCGCGGCACGCCGAGCCGGATCAGCGCCGACTCCTCGTCGTTGGAGCCCGCGATGACCGCGTTGGCGCGGCGGCCGAGCGCCCGCTCCAGCTTGATGTGGGCGGCGTCGACCGAGTGGAAGGTCTGCGTCACCGGCACGTCCAGGCTCTTGGCGCCGGCCACGGCGGCCAGCCCGCCGGTCCAGGAGTGGGCGTGGATCACGTCCGGGCGCTCCTGGCTCCAGCGATTGGTCAGGTGACGGCCGATCTCGTTGAGGTACGGCATGACGTCGTCCGGCCGCAGGTCCTGGGCCGGGCCCACGTCGATGTGCTCCACCGTGACCCCCGGGGCCACCCGCGTCCTGGGCTTGCCCTCGGCGCTGTCCCGGCGGGAGTAGATCGTGACGTGGTGCTCACGCCCCAGCTCGCGGGCTACGGCGTGGATCTGGTGGCGCTTGCTGCCGTTGACGGAAGCGACGATCGCGATATTCATGGCACACCTCAGGTGGAAAGCACAAAGAACAGCCTTCAAGGTGTGCCTGCGTCTTAGGCACGGATATCTGTGCTGAAGACTTTACCCGGAACGGGCCCACGCGCAAACCCCGACAGAACCGACTTCTCGCCCAAATACCGCGTACTACCCGCTGGAGCTCCAAGAATTCCGCCCACGCCGGGACCGGCTCCGGCGGAAACCGCGAGGTCAGACGCCGCGCAGCGCCAGGACGACGATCTCGTCCCACACCTGGCCACCCGAGAACGCGCTGCGGTCCGCCTCCACGGCCTTGACCACCGTCGCCGGGGACTGCCCCGCGCACCGGCCCAGCACGTCCGCCAGCCGCTCCTCGCCGTACGGCTCACCGGCCTCGTTGCGGGAGGAGACCAGCCCCTCGGAGTAGAGCACCAGGGTCTGGCCCATGCCGACCGTGATCTCCTCCACCGCGGTCTCGGCCGCGGGTGAGATGCCCAGCGGAACGCCGCCGCCCGCCGCGAACCGCACGCTCCCGTCCGGCTGCATCAGCGCCGCCGGATGGTGCCCGGCCGACGACAGCCGGATCCGCCGCCCCTGCACGAACCCCGCCACCGCCATGACGAACATGCCCGAGCCCTGCTTCATCAGGGCCTCGTTCACCTTGCGCACGACCACGTCGGGGTCGGACTCCCAGGCGCTCAGCACCCGCAGCCCGCCCCTGACCAGGGCGCTGACCGAGGCGGCCTCCTCGCCCTTGCCGACGGCCCCGCCCAGGGCGAACCCCCACCCGCCCTCCACGGGGAACACGTCGTAGAACTCCGCCCCCACCGAGGCGCCCGGATGGTAGATGGCGCTCGCCTCGTACCCCGGCACGTCCGGCAGGTTGCGCGGCGCGACACTGGCCGACAGCGCGTCCGCCGCCCGCGAGCGCCGCTGGAAGCTTCGCTGCGCCCGTACGGCGAGCCCGAGCTGCAGCCCCACCTCCTGCATGACCCCCAGATCGGCCAGCGTGAACGGCGGCCGGTGGTGCTCGCGCACCAGCGTCAGCGCGCCGTCGCCGGTGCCGATCGGCACGCACAGCAGCGAGCCCGCGCCCATCGCGGTCAGCAGCGGCCCGTCCGCGCAGAAGCCGAGCAGCGTCTCGTCGTCCACCATCTCGTGGACGACGCCCGAGCCGCGCGCCAGCACCTGCGCCACCACCTGGGCGGCCGCCGGCTCCGCGCCCTCGACCTGCCGTACCAGCCCGCCGAGAGGATGGTCCTTGGGCGCCACCACGACCGAGCGACGCGGCAGCCCGTCGCGGACGACGTCGGCGATCACCCAGTCGGCCCAGCCGGCCGCCAGCAGCCGCGTGGCGCGGGGGAGCGCGACCGGCTGCCGCAGCGCCTCCTCGTCCAGCAGCAGCGCGCCCATGCGGGCCAGCAGGTCCTGCCGCCGGGCCGCCGCCATCAGCAGCGCGCCGTCGGACTGCTCCGGCCGCTCCGCCGCCGGGCCCGGGAGCTGCACCTCGGTCGGCAGCGCCACGGCGGCCACCATCTGCTGCGGCTCGCCCGGCATCGTCAGCCGGGTCAGGGCGAGCTGGACGGTGTGCGTGCGTCCCTGGTGCGCCAGCCGCGTCTCGAACGCGGCCGGCTGCCCGGTCTGCAGCACGGACGTCAGGTGCGAGCGGAACGCGGCCCGCCGCGACACGTCCACCAGCAGCGGGAACGAGCGGCCCACGAGATAGCCGTCGGGGCTGCCCAGCACCCGTGAGGTCTCGCCGTTGACGCGCCGCACCACGCCGCCGCCGTCCAGCACGATCACCGGCACCGGGAACGCGCGGAACACCTGCCGCAGCAGCTTCAGCTCCCGCTGGGGGCCGTCCTTCTTGCCGCCCTGCCGCCTGTCGGAGGCCCTGCTCAGCTCGGCGCGCGCCTCGGCCAGCAGCTCGGTCGCGGTGTCGAGCTCGGCGAGCGCGGCGTCCAGGGTAGGGGCGAGTTCGGACGGGTAGGCCGTCCTCGCCTCACGCAGAGACGTGACGCGCGCCGAGAGCGCGTCCAGAGCGTGTTCGAGGTCCGGCACAGTCATGCTCTGACGCTACGCCACGCGGGATAATGCTAGCTATAAGGGGTAGGGAGGCGAAGCTATGGAATCGACCGTGACGATGATCACCCCCGGCCTCGCGCGTGACCTCGCGGCACTCGGCCGCCTGGACGAGGCCACCTCGACCGAGAGCGTGCTGCGCGGCCTCACCACGGCGCTGGCCGACGGCGTGCCCGGCTGCTCGGGCAGCTCGGCCGAGCACTGGCGCGACCAGCGCGTCCTCGTCTCCGGCTCGCACAGCGAGCTGATCACGCTGGCCGAGGAGGAGCGCCGCCTGGGGGAGGGGCCCTCCGCCGACGCGCGCCGCACCGCCGGCCAGGTGGTGGTCGGCGACGTGCTCGATGAGGGCCGCTGGCCCCGCTACGCCGCCCTGGCCAACCGCTGGGGGGTCCGCTCGGTCCTCGTCCTGCCCATCAAGGTCGCCCCCGCGTTGCTGCTCGTCGGCCTCTACTCCGTACGGCCCGGCGCGTTCTCCCCGGTGGCCGCGCACGCGCTAGCCGAGATGCTGACCCAGCAGGTCGGCGTCGCCATGGCCAACATGTGGGACTTCGAGGAGGTCCGCACCGACGCCGCCCAGCTCCAGGAGGCGCTCAACGGCCGGGCCGTCATCGACCAGGCCAAGGGCATCATCATGCAGACCAGCGGCTGCACCGCCGAGGCCGCCTTCGAGGAGCTGCGCCGGATCTCCCAGCACCACCAGGTCAAGGTGGCCGACCTGGCCAGGCTGCTCGTGGACGAGCACCAGCGGAAGTCACGCCGCTGATGGTCACGCCGCCGAGGGGCGCCACCCGGCTAGCCGAACGCCGCCAGCGCGTCGTCCAGCGTGTCGTACAGCGGCAGCCGCTGCGCGAGGCCGGTGATCCACATCACCTTGGACTTCGAGTACTCGACCCCCACCAGGGCGAACCTGGAACTGGCGGCCAGGCTTGTCTGCCACTGGTGCACGATCAGCCCCAGGGCGCGCGAGTCCATGAACGTCACTCCGGCCAGGTCCAGGATCAGATCCGGGCCCGACAGGGACAGGTAGTCGGCGAACTGCTCGCGCGTCGTCGCGTCGAGCACCCCGTCGACCTTGACCACAGTGATCTCGTTCACGGTCGACGACGTCAGGCTCAGAGCGGCCACAGAGCCCTCACCGTTCTCCGGCATTGTCACGGGGCAACCCTACTGTCACCGCGGTGGGGAGGCATACGCCCCGCGGGATGAGGCATACTGGAAGCTGAAGTCCAGCAGAGGGCTTTCGTCTCGAAGTTAGACGCGAGGCGTGCCTCTGCATGGGCTTTTTTCGGTGGAGGCCGCCCTGCGATTCATATGAGGAGCAGCGATGGCCCTGCAGGAACTCGTTCTCGAGGAGTTGACCGCCGAAGAGCTCCTGGCCGAGATGGTCAGGATCGACACCCCCGACAGTCTGCGGGAACGGCTGCGCGAGCGCATCGTGGAGATGCACCGCCCGCTGGCCATGGAGATCGCCCGGCGCTACCGCTACCGCGGCGAGCCGCTGGAGGACCTGCTCCAGGCCGCGTACGTCGGTCTGATGAAGGCCATCAACGGCTTCGACCCGACCCTCGGCCACGCCTTCCGCGGCTATGCCGTCGTCACGATGACCGGCGAGGTCAAGCGCCACTTCCGCGACCGCACCTGGGCCATCCGCGTCCCCCGCCTCTACCAGGAGCGCCGCTCCGAGCTGAACCGGCTCGTCGCCGATCTCAGCCAGACGCTCGGCCGCTCGCCGACGGTCGCCGAGCTCGCCGCCAAGATGAACATCAGCGAGGAGGACGTCCTGCTCACGCTCGACGCCTCCGCCGCCTACAGCACGCTGTCGCTGGACGCGCCGCTCGGCACCGACGACGACGCCGCCTCGCTCGGCGACGTCATCCCGGAGGACGACGACACCCTCAGCACCATGGTCGACCGCGAGGCGGTCAAGCCGCTCATCGACGCCCTGCCCTCCCGCGAGAAGCACATCCTGCTCCTGCGCTTCTTCGGCAACATGACGCAGGCCGAGATCGCGGCGGAGTTCGGCATCTCGCAGATGCACGTGTCCCGGATCCTGCGCAAGGTCCTCGACCAGCTGCGCGCCGAGCTTGTCGGCTGAGAGGGCGGAACGCCGGGTGCACGAGGACAGGCATCCTCACGACGCGGGCCTGACGGGCCCGCCACCCGGCACGCCCATCAGGAACATCACCTTCCGGCTGCAGGACCTGCCACGGGTCCGGGAGCTCGCCGAGTCCGAGGCCCGCGGCGCCGGCATGCCCGAGGAGGCCGTCGGCGACTTCGTCATCGCGGTGAACGAGGTCGCCACCAACGCCGTCACCCACGGCCATGTCGAGGCCCGCGCGCGGATGTGGGCGGACGGTGACGACGTCCTGGTGGAGGTGCACGACCGCGGCGCCTGGAAGCCCGGCCCCATGCCCGGCTCGGTCGGCGGGATGGGACTGTGGGTCGCCCGCATGCTCTCCTCCGACCTCGACCTCCGGGTGGGCGCCGGCGGCAGCACGGTCATCATGCGCTTCCCCGCCAAGTGATTCATGCGAAAGACCCCCGGACCGTTGCCGTCCGGGGGTCTGGCCGGTCATGCCGGCCGGTCCTACCTCCTGGTCCGCCCGCGCCAGCCGCTGTTGCTGCGGACGCTGGCCGTCCCCACACCGGCCTGGTGCAGCGCGAGGAACATCAGACCGAGGAGCATGAACGTCGTACCGGAGATGCCGCCCGGTATCCGCACGTTGACCAGGTCGAGCAGGAACCCCAGCCCGAACACGATGGCCGCGACGATCGCCAGCATGAGCCGCTCACCTCGTCCCTGTGGTGGTAGGCGTTGTCGTGGTGGCGGGCGATGCCGTGGTGGCGCCGGGCGTCGCCGTGGTGCCGCCGCCGGACAGGGCCAGCAGCCGTTCCAGCACGGTCCGGTACTCGCGCAGCGCCAGGCGGAGCTGCTCGGTGTCGGTCCGCCCGCCGCCGTTCCCGTCGGAGTCGTTCCAGCGTCGGCGCAGCTCGCCCGTGCGGGACGTCAGCGCGCTCGTGAGCGCCTCGACGACCTCGCCGACGAGCCCGTCGGCCCGCTTGACGGCCTCGTTCGGGTCGTCCACGAAGCCGGCCTGCAGCTCGCGCCAGCGCGCCTGCACCTCGGCCGGGTCCTGGTCGAACAGCACGATCTCGGCCGGCGCCGCGTGGGACGGGGCCGCACCGCCGTCCGCTCCCGCCACGTCCTCGTCCACCGCCGGACCAGGTCCGGTGGAGACGCCGGTCGCGTACGGCTCCCGCCGCACGCCGTCGTCGTTCGGCCCCGGTACGTCGTCCTCGTCATCCAGCCCGTCACGCCCGATGCCGCCGTGGTCGAGGCCGTCGCGTCCTCCGCGGGCGCCGTCACCGTCGCCGCCGCTGTGCACCAGGACGTCGTCACCCGTGCCGCCCGCCGGTTCGTCACCCAGGGCCGCCCGGCCGCCGTCGCGGTCGCGGTCGTCGTCCACGATCATGCGCAGATCGTCGTCCTCGGGCCGCGCGGCCCGCACGTCGTCGTCGCCGCGCACGTCGTCCAGCGCACCGTGACGGTGGTCGTTCGCCGGGTCCCGCCGCTCCCCGCTCCAGTGCCCGCCGCCCGGGCGCCCGTCAGCCACGTGCTCGCCACCCACGTGCTCGTCACCGGGCCGCTCGTCGGCCCGCTGGGGCGGCACTCTCATCTCGTCACCCACGTCCCTCACCGTCCTCGCGTCGTCTCTTCCAGCAGTTCCTCGAAGAGCGCGCGGTAGTGGACCATCGCCTGCCGGAGCTCCTCCGTGGAAGCCTCCTTACGGGCCGCGCGCCCGCTGATCTCGTGCGCCCTGCGGTAGTGGTCGAGCGTCGACGCGTGCACCACGGACAAGTCGGACAGTCGCTGCTCGAAGTTCTCCGTCGGATAGCCGCGGTCGGCCATGACGGACGTCACGAGCTGGTCCGCCTCGGTCACCGCGAACCCGGGCGCGTCCACGAAGCGCTCCTGCACCTCGGTCCACCGCTTGGCGTAGCTGTTGCGCGTCTCCTCCGACAGGGGGCGGATGTCGAGCTCGGCGTGCCGCTGCTCCCGGGCCAGCAGCTCCTGCTCGGCTTCCTTCTTGTTGTCGTGCTCGGCCATCAGGCGTTCGTACTCGGGGCCGAAACGGGCGCGGAGGCGGCTACGGCGCTGCTGCTGGAGCACCACGTAGCCGACTGCGGCGAGCGCCACCACCGCGACCACGACGACGGCCACCCAGATCAAGGTGGACATGATGTTCGCCTCCGGTCTCTGTGTTGAGACCAGCGCCTGCCCCCGAACCGGCTCCCGAAACGCTCGGGAACGGGCCGCAACCCCCTGCCGGCCGCGCTTTCCGGGACCGCGGAACCCGCCCCTGCCCCCGGGACAGGATCACCCGGCTTCCAGCGCCTCCCTGGCCTCCGCCAGCACCGCGGCAACATGCGAACGACCAGCCCCCACGGGCACCTCCCGGAACCCCGCCACAGGGTCGTACGCCACATCCAGCCCGGCGTCGACGAGCCGCTGCGCCCACCGCAGGGCGGTGTTCAGCCGCTCGGACGCGGGCGGCTTGCCCTGCGCGGCGGCGGACAGGTTGCGCAGGTTCGTCGCGGGACCCGACTGGATGTGCTCCCGGGACACCTTCCACGGCACGGCACGACCATGATCCAGGGTCGGCTTCACCAGCCCGGCGGCGCGCTTCGCCTGGAGCACCCCGGACTCGCTCACGCCGAAGTGCGCGGCCATCTCCCGCACGCTCCACCCCTCGGCCACGAGCCTCGCCAGCTCCCCGCGATCGATCGCCGCCCTACGCCCCAAGGCCGCCTCCGCTCCCGCCCGCGCTGTGCACGGGCACCTCCGATGTGCGCTAAGGTTATGACGTCTCGCCCCACAGGGACGGACACACACCGGGACGTAGCGCAGCTTGGTAGCGCACTTGACTGGGGGTCAAGGGGTCGCAGGTTCAAATCCTGTCGTCCCGACGGTGACACAAGGCCGGTCGGCTTGGGTGAAAGCCCAGGTAGGCCGGCCCTTCTCGTTGTCGTAGTCGTGATCGCAGTCTCCTTCGCGATCTCTGACCTGGGGACCAGCCGGCGGACAGATGGCTGCTCAGAGCGGCTCCGGCCTGATAGAGCGGCCTTTCTCCATCCTGCGGGGCGAACGGCACGGATCACCGTGATGCGGATTACCGTCGCGAGTCGTGCCACCGGAACTGCGGCCGCAGCCAAGCCGTCACGGAATGCCGCGTTCCCATGCCAGTGCGCTGAGCCGGGATTCGAGTGCGCCGAGAGCTGCTTCGGCGGTGAGCATGATCCGCGTCGTGACATAACCCAGTTGATGATTGACGCGCGTCATGTAGTCGTTGCCCGCGTCCACGTTCGTCACCACCAGGCAGATTTCCGGTCGCTCGGCCAGCAGCCACCGCATCATGGCGGCTTTCACGGTGCGGCCCAGCCCGCGACCCCGGTGCCTGGGTAGCACGGCCGTGTCCTGCTGGACGGCCGTGTCGGGCATGCCGGGGAAGATCTCCAGCTCTGTCAGGCCGACCACGGCATCGCTCGCCTCGTGCACGACCGCGACGGCCCGGTGTTCGACGCCGCGCCGGCGCGCGTCGTGCTCGGCTTGCCGCACTCGCGGTACGGACCAGTGCGGGTGACGGTGGCTGGAGTCTCCGACGGGGGCGTCATGGATGGCGCCGCGCGCTCGTGCGAAGGACTCCACGAGGGTGTCGGGTGCGGCTCCCGTCCATTGTTCCAAGCGGTGACCGGCCGGCACGGGGACCTCCCAGAGCGCCGGGTCCACCTCAGGAACCCTGAGCACCTGTAGGGCCACCCGTTGCACGACGGTGAAGCCCCGTGCGCGGATCCACTGCTCGCCGTCGCCGCCGGCGGTCACGCCTCGTCCCACGATGAGCTCACGGCCTTCGGCGGATGAGCCGCCGAGCGCTCGGCGGAGCAGCGCCGTCCCGATCCCCTGCCGGCGCAGCTCAGGATGGACGCGGACGTCGACGACAATGCTGTTGTCGTCCTCCGACCGTGACGCCTGTGTGATCGCGAGGCCCGCCAGGTGACCTTGCCTGCGCGCCGCCCAGAGCCGCTGCCTGCCCACGCCCGGCGGAATGGCACGCAACCGGCCCACGAACGTGTCGTAGCCGGGCTTGGGCGCGTCGGGTCGATCCACCGAGAACGCGGCGATCGCCAGGCCGTACTGACCACGGAGCTCGACGTCAGAAGCTTTGTCCGGATCAAAGGGAAAGATCTCGACACTCATCACGCCCTCGCTTCCTCTGCCAGGTCAGCCGCGCGCACGGCCGCTGGGGATGAGCATCCGCCGGCACCGGCCAGCAATACGGACACGATCATGATCATCCCGAAACTGAAGAGTCCCATTCCGAGGATGATGTCCGAATGGAGAGACTTTCGCATGGCCACCAGCGGCGACACGCACCTGGCCGTTGACACTCTCATGCCTGCTTCTGAACCCCTTCGCGTTCCGTCAGCGGCGTGACCTGCTCGATGATCCTCTGTCGCTGCAACGGCACCCGGACGGGGGCAGCACGGTCCGGCACCGATGCGAGCGCGCCGATCTCACTGACACCGTCAGGTGCCCGCTGCGTCTGCAACCGAGGGGTCACCGCGGCTGAGGGGTCCTCCTCGGGGACGACGCCGTCGCGACCTCCGGAGGAGCCGGCCGAGACCCGGTGACGATGTGCGGGGCACCGCCGCGGCGGCAGATTGGGCCGGGTGAACACCTCTTCTCCACGAAGCCGCCGTACGATCGTGCCGGTCCTGATCGTCGCCGTCTGGTCGGTGAGCTATCTGGTCCTCGGCCTGCTCTGGGCTCTCGGCGGGCCCGGCTATCCGTTCGACGCCGGCCGTGCTGGTCCGGGCAGCACGCTGCTCGACCCTCTTCCGGCGGCGGCCGGCGGGGGTGTGCTGGCGATGACGGCGCTGGTGGCCGCCGTCGTCGCGGTGCTCGCCGCCAGAGGTCCGCTCAACCGGGCCCCCGCCGTCGTGGCCGTCGTGGCCGGCGTCGGCCTGGCGGTCCTCCTGCCCGACGTGCGCATCATGATGAGCGCCGGGTACCTGCCGGTGATGCTGGCCGCCGCGCTCGCCGGCCAGGTCGAGTTCTCGTTGATCGCGACCATGCTGACGTGGCCCAGCGTCAACCTGCTCATCCTGATGGCGGCCGGCGTCAGCCTGCTGGTCCTGGGGACGCGCACGCTGATCGGAGGGCCCGGTCGGTCCGGCAGCGCCGCCGGCGCGCTACGGATCGGGCGGTACGCGACCGCTGTCGCGGTCGCCGTCCCCGTCGTCTACGCCGTCACCCGCTTCGGCTGGCTCCTGGGCGTGCCCGTCGGTATCAGCGACCACTTCCTGGCCTACATCGCCGAGATCACCCCGATCGGCGCCGGTCTCAGCACGCTCGGTCTCGTCGGCGCGGTCCTGACCGTCGGCCTGGTCCGGCCGTGGGGTGAGATCTGGCCGCGCTGGGTGCCGTTCCTGCGCGGGCGGCCGATCCCGGCGCGGTTCCCGGCCTACTCGGCTCTGGCCGCCTCCCTCCCCATCACCTCCGCCGGACTGATGTACGTCCGCAAGAAGCTCACCGGCGAGCAGATCGGCCCGACGGGCGCGGGCGCGGAGCTGGGCGCCTGGCTGCCGGAGATGTTGTGGCCGCTGTGGGGGCCGGCCCTGGCGGTGGCCGCCCTGGCCTACCTCGCCCGCCGCCGGCACCTCGCCCACGCACGCCGACCATAATGGTGGGCGTGGGAGAGTCCTCGTCCCCTGCCGGCGCCGCAGTGGACTCGTTTCTCAACCGGCATCAGGTGGGTGCCGATGCCGTGCTCGCCGTCCTGCTCCTCCTGCCGCTCGGCCTGGTCTCGTTGAGCCTGCTCCGGGCGTCGGACAGTCCTCTGTCGCCGCGCCTGCTCGCGGGTGCCGGCCTGCTCCTCCTGCATGGTTGCGTCGTCCTGCGTCGGCTGCGCCCGCTGCCGGCGTACGCGCTGGCCGCCGCGGCGATGCTGCTGCTGGTGGCGCTGCCGCCCCTGCACGACCCGGGCGGCGCCTACTATCCGGCGGTGCTGCTGCCGAGCACGCTGGTCTTCGGGCTGCTGCTGTACACGGCGTCCGGCCGGCTCGAACTGGTGCCCGGCCTGGTCTGCCTGGCCGTCGCCGTGGCCGGAGTGGCCCTGGTTCTGGCGCGCCTGTGGGACCCGGCCTCGTGGGGCGGCTCGTCGGGCTCCTACGAGCTGGTCGCGTGGCGCATCGGCCTGTCGGTCGGCCTGGTCGCCGCGGCGGCGTGTCTCTGGTCGCTGGGGCGTCTCAGCCGGATGCGGGTGTTGTTCCTGTCCGAGCTCAGAGCGAAGGCCGAGCGCGCCGAGGCCGACCGTGCGCGGGAGCGGCAGGAGGCGGCGCGGGCGGAACGCGACCGCATCAGCCGCGAGATGCACGACGTGGTGTCCCACTCGCTCGCCGTCATGGTCAGCCAGGCGGAGGGCGGCAGGCTGTCCGATCCGGACTCGCCCGGGGCGGGGGTGTTCGCCACCATCGCCGAGGTCGGGCGCGATGCCTTGCGCGACATGCGCGGGCTGCTGGGCGTGCTGCGCGCCGACGGCGGCACCGCTCCGCAGCCGGGCCTCGGCGACCTGTCCGACCTGCTGGACCATGTGCGCGATGCGGGCGTACGCCTCGCCGTACAGCAGGTCGGGGACGCCCGGCCGCTACGCCCCGCCGTCGACCTGACCGCCTATCGCGTCATCCAAGAGGGGCTGACCAACGTCATCAAGCACGCGGGGGAGACGGCCGCCGCCGACATGACGCTGGCGTGGCGTCCGGACGGAGTGCACATCACCATCACCAACGACGGCGCCGGGCCGCCCGCCGAGGAGGCCGGCGTCGGGCTGACCGGGATGCGCGAACGTCTCAGCATGGTGGGAGGCACCCTGGAGGCAGGCAGACGCCCCGGCGCCGGCTTCGAGCTGTCGGCCACCGTGCCCTATGAGCCGAGGAGTCTTCCATCATCAGGATCATGATCGTCGACGACCAGGAGTTGCTGCGCAACGGCCTGGCCATGGTCGTCAGGTCCCAGCCCGACGTGGAGGTGGTCGCCGAAGCCGCTGACGGCCTGGCGGCCCTGAAGGCGTTGGAGTCGCGGCGCGTCGACGTGGTCGTGATGGACATCCGCATGCCCCGGATGGACGGTGTCACCGCCACCCGGGAGATCCAGCGCCTGGACGACCCGCCGAAGGTGCTGGTGCTGACCACGTTCGACCTGGACGAGCACGCCCTGGCCGCGCTGCGCGCCGGTGCGAGCGGGTTCATGCTGAAGGACGCGCCGGGAGAGGAGATCATCGCGGCGATCCGGCACGTGCACCGGGGCGACTCGATCATCGCGCCCGCCACGACCCGGCGGCTCATCGGGCGGCTCGTCGCGAAGGCCGACACCGACCCGGACGCCGTGCTCAAGGTGCTCACGGAGCGTGAGCGTGAAGTGTTCCTCAGCCTGGCCCGAGGCGCGTCCAACGCCGAGATCGGGGTCGAGCTGTTCTTGTCGGAGACCACGGTCAAGACCCACGTGGGGCGCATCCTGACGAAGCTCGGGCTGCGCGACCGGGTCCAGGCGGTGGTGCTGGCGTACGAATCCGGCGTTGTCACTCCGGGCGAGCGTTAGGCCCTGCCGTGGAATCGGTCGCCTGACGACACCAGAGGTGCTCTGACGGGTCGCGCTGGGCGACAGATCGGCGTGATCTGACCAGGTAGGGGAGCCCGATCCCCAGACCCGTGGTGAGCAGGACAAGTCCGATGACGACCATTGTGATGATCGTCGGCCATTGAAGGCGCCCCGGCAGGTGGAGTGCCAGGAACCACGAGCGGTTGATCTCCCCGGTCGAGAGCATGATCGCGGGGACCGCCCGGTGTCCAGCGCCGTACCGGCCAGGGGTGACAGCACCCAGCCGGAGTGGAGGGCGGCCAGCACCGTCGCGCTGACCAGCGCCGCCGGCGCGGCGCCTGTGCGCGATCGCATGACCTGGCCGAGGGCGGCGGTGACCAGCCGGGAGGCGATCACGGTGAGGACGAGTTGGAGGACGACCGCCACCACGGCGACCACCGTCGCCCCGAGCCCGGTCGCCACGACCACCAGTCCGGCCAGCGCCACCAGGGTCACCGCCGGTGCGACGCCGATGAAGGAGGCGGCGGCCAGGCCGGCGGTCAACGCGCGCGGGGACATCGCCTGCAGGGCGAAGTGCTCGGGGCGCAGGGTCTCGTCCCCGCCACCGAACAGGGCGGGCCCCACGAGCCAGCCGGCCGTCCAGAGCGCCAGCGCGGCACCGAGCAGGTCGAGCCGCAGCGACGCCACCGGATAGTCCCGACCGGCGAGCAGCACGACCGCGCCCGCCAGCGCCAGGCCCACCACACCACCGAAGACCATCTGAGCGGCACGCGGCCCGCTCATCGAATGGCGCTGGACGGCCGGCTTCATCCGGATCAGGACGCCAACCACGCCAGCTCCTCCACCTCGGGCAGCCGGCCACCGGCCAGGCTCACGAACCGCTCCTCCAGGCTCAGCCCGCCCCGCACCCGCTCCAACGGACCCGAGGCGGCGACCCGGCCCGCGTCGATCACCGCGACGTGGTCGCACAGCTGCTCCACCAGGGCCATCACATGGCTGGACAGCACCACCGTCCCGCCCCGCGCACGAACCGCTGCAGAGTCACCTTGATGGTCGCCGTGCTCACCGGGTCGACCGCTTCCAGCGGCTCATCGAGTACCAGCAGCTTCGGCGCGTGCAGCAGGGCGGAGGCAAGGCCGATCTTCTTGCGCATGCCGGTGGAGTACTCCATCACCAGGGCCCGGCCGGCCGTCTCCAGCCCGAGGACGTCCAGCAGCTCCTCCGCCCGGCGATCGACCTCGGAACGCTCCATGCCGCGCAGCAGACCCGTGAAGCGCAGCAGTTCCGGGCCGGTCAGCCGTTCGGGCATCGCCGCCCGTCGGGCAGCACGCCGATCAGTCTCTTGGCCCGTACGGCGTCCGTCCACACGTCGGCACCGAAGATCTCGGCACGGCCCGCATCCGGCCGGAGCAGGCCCACCGCCATCGACAACGAGGTGGTCTTGCCGGCGCCGTTGGGGCCGACCAGTCCTATCCGGTACGGCACGTGCCGTACAAGGAGGAGTCGCGTCAAAGCTGTCAATACGGCACGTGCCGTGCTGCTATGGTGGCGAAAATGAGGGAGAAGAGCGCCGACCGGACCGTAGCGATCATGCGGACCACGCTGGAGCTGGGCCAGGAGATCGGTTACGCCAAACTCAGCATCGAGGCGGTGGCGGCCCGCGCCGGCGTCGGCAAGCACACGATCTACCGCCGCTGGTCGTCCAAGGGAGCCCTGTTCCTCGATTCCCTCATGTCGTTGAACGAATCGGGACTGGACTACCCCGACACCGGCGACATCGTCGCCGACCTGCGCACGCAGATCCACGCGGCCGTCGACCTGCTGGGCCGGCCGCCGTTCGGCCCGCTGGTCCGGGCGCTCGTGGGCGAGGCCCAGTACGATCCCCAGGTCGCCGCCGCGCTCAGCGAGCGCTTCATCGCCCCGCAGGAGGCCAAGACCGTGGCCAGGCTGGAAAGGGCGCGCGAGCAGGGGCAGATCTCACCCGATTTCGACCTGGACCTGGCGATGGCGATCCTGTCGGGACCTCTGTACTTCAGATACCTGATCACCAACGAACAGCTGACACATGCCTACGTCGACCGCGTTCTCGAAGCCCTCTTCGCCGGGCTGAGAGGGCATTTCGCGAGTTGATGTCCCTTTTCGTTGAGGGCGCCCTCATGGAGATGGAGCCGGGATCGTTCGCTCGGCCGCGTCCGTGGCCCGGCGGCGATCCCGTGACCGGCCCTTCGGTCGCCGCAGGCCGAGGACGACGCCTGCCGCGACGAGCAGGGTGCCGGTGACGTCGGCGGGGCCTGCCTGGCCGAGGCCGAGCGCGAGGGTGGTGAGCAGCGCCCCTACCGGTACGAGGCCGGCGAAGAGGCCCGCGCGGTCGGCGCCGAGGCGGCGCAGCGCGTCGTACCAGAGGAAGAAGGCGGCCGCGGTGACGATCGCGCCGAGGTAGCCGAAGGCGGCTGCCTGGCCGGGTGTGGGCAGCCGCAGGGAGGCCGTGCCGTCCAGGGCGAGCCCTGCGGCCAGCAGCATGGGGACGGACAGGGCGGCGGGATAGGCGGCGACCCTCAGGGGGCCGAGTTTGGGCAACAGGGGGATGGCGAGCAGGGAGAACGCCACCTCGCCGGCGAGCGCGCCCAAGGACAGCAGGAGGCCCGTCAGGCTGCCCGAGCCGAGGCCGGCGGCGACGGCTGCGCCGAGTGCCACCACGAGCGCGGCGCCGACGGTGCGGGGGGCCGGGCGCCGGCGTTCCATCAGGGGTCCGACGAGGGCGAGGACGAGGGGGACGGCTCCGACCACGGTGCCGATCATGGCGGGGCCGGCGTGCCGGGTGGCTTCGACGAGGAAGAGGTTGAAACCGGCCAGGCCGGTGGCGGCCAGCGCGATCAGGAGCAGCATGTCACGTGCGGTCAGGCGGACGCGGGGCAGGCGCTGATGGCCTACGACGGCGAGCAGGATGGCCGCGGCGATGGCATAGCGCAGGGCCTGGCCGGTGAAGACCGGGTAGTCGGCGATGGTGGCGGAGACCGCGGTGGAGGTGCCGACGAGCAGCATCGCCGAGGCCGCGCCGACGGGGGCGGCGGAGGGTCTCATGCGACGTGCTTCACCACGGTCGAAGGGGCGGCAGCCGAGGGGGTGAGGACCTTGCGGGTGATGCGTTCGGCGATGGCGGCGACCAGGGTCCGGGGGCGGCGGGGGGTCAGGTGCGCGGTGAGGGCGTTGCTGAATCCGGGGGCGACGTAGCCGCGGTCTCGCTCCAGCGCGCGCAGGGCTGCGCGGACGACGGGCTCGGGGGTGGTCATGGAGCCGGTGACGGCCGCGTTGCGGGTGCCGATGGTCTCGAAGAAGGCGGTCTCGACCGGGCCGGGGCACAGGGTGAGCACGCGGATGCCGCGCCGGCGATACTCCTGTCGCAGGGCGAGGCCGAAGTTCAGCACGAAGGTCTTGGCCGCGCCGTAGACGGCGAAGTACGGGGAGGGCTGGAACGCGGCGTTGGAGGCGACGTTGACGATCGCGCCGCGGCCGCGCTCCAGCATGCCGGGCAGCACCTCGTGGGTGAGGTCGACGAGTGCGACGACGTTGACCATCAGCTGGTCGTGGTCGCGGGCCGCGGGTATCTCCTCGAAGCGGCCGCAGGTGCCGAAGCCGGCGTTGTTGATCAGCAGGTCGACGTCCAGACCGCGGGTGGTCAGCTGGTCGGCGACGCGGCGGGCGGCGTCCGGCTCGGTGAGGTCCTGGACCAGCACATGGGCGCGGACGCCGTGTTCGGCGGTCAGGCGCTGGGCGAGGGCGGTGAGCCGGTCGCCGGAGCGCGCCACCAGGATCACGTCGTGGCCCTGGGCGGCGAGCTGGGTGGCGAATTCCTTGCCGAGGCCGGACGACGCTCCGGTGATGAGGGCGGTGCTGTGCACGTGGTTCTCCTTGGCCGGTGACACCTGAGTCGGCGTCAACTGGAAGCAGAATGTACCAGCAAACCTTCGATTTGCAACAGAGCTGATGCAGATAACTGGGTGACGGCATCAACGATGTAATGTGTTTCTGGATAAGTGGTCGAACAGGAGGCGTGATGGGTGAGACGGCAGCACGATCGTTGCGGGCGGACGCGGAGCGCAGCGTGCGCGCGATCCTGGAGGCGGCCGAGCGGGTGCTCGCTCAGGAGCCGGGCGCCTCCATGGAGCAGATCGCCGCAGCCGCGGGAGTGGCCCGCACGACCATTCACCGGCGGTTCGCCAGCCGGCAGGCGCTGGTCGATGCGCTGGCCTCGTCCGCGGCCCGCCAGCTCGCCCAGGCGGTCGACGACGGCCGGCCCGACACCGCGCCGCCGCTGGTGGCGATGCACCGGATCACCGCCAACGTGCTCGAGATCAAGGGCGCCTGGGCGTTCGCGCTGGGGCTGCCGGCAGACCCCGGCAGCGAGGCCGCCGCCCTCCACCAGGACATCGCCCGCAGCTGCACCGCCGTGCTGAAGCGGGCCCAGGACGACAAGCTCATCGACCAGGCGGCCGACCTCGACTGGGTGCGCCGGGTCTACTACGCGCTCATCGGTGAATCCCTGCACGGCAACGCGGACGGCGCCGACCCGGACGCCCTCGCCGCCCGCATCATCGACACCCTGCTGCACGGCGCCGGACCACGCGCCTGAGCCGCGAGCGGCAGCACCGGACGTTCCACGTCGGCTCGGCGACGGCGTGGTCGACCGCGGCTCCAGCAGGGTTCGCCTGGGGCAGCGGTCTCGTCATCCCGCCCCTGTCAGCTCCTCGTCAGGAACGCCGACGCCGCCATCCGCGGGCACGGGCTTGGTGAGGGAGGCAGTCGCGCCGTCGGACGACTCCGTGCGGTAACCCTGGGCGTGGTAGAGGCGGATGTTGTGCCGGCTCCGGGCGCCGGTGGACAGCACGATGCGGCGGCACCCGGCGTCGACCGCGGCTTCGGCCTCGCGCAGCAGCCAGCGCCCCACGCCCTGGCCGCGCAGGTCGGGGACGACGCCGAGGCGGCCCACGTGCCAGTCGTCGTCCACGCGTCGCGTGCGCACCATGCCCAGGAGCCGGCCGTCCCGCCACAGGCCCGTGGCCTGCCAGGTGGCCAGCCATGCGCGTACCTGCTCCAGCGACTCCTCCAGGGCGGAGAGGGCCAGGGTGTCGTTCGCCAGCGCCTCCTCCACCCAGCAGCAGCGCTGGAGCACCAGAACCTCCGGAGCGTCGTCCGGGGTCAGCGCTCTCACGTACGACCCCGGCAGCGGCGTCGCCTCCGAACCTGAGCGGGTTCGCTCGCGCATCGGCCGCAGAGCGTGGGCGAGGCGGACGAGCTCGTCCAGGACCCCGATGGCGGCCTGGCCGCGGCCGGCGTCCGGGCGGAGCCGCCCGCTGTCCACCGTGTCGGCGATGCGCAGGGCGACCGTGGCACCCAGCGGCACCAGTCGCAGCGTGGTCACCACCTGCTTGGCGTGCTGGACCGACCGGGTGCCCGCCGAGGTGTTGCCGTAGCTGACGAACCCCATCGGCTTCCACGCCCATTCCCGGCCCAGGTAGTCGAGGGCGTTCTTGAAGGCCGCCGGCATGCCGTAGTTGTACTCGGGCGTGACCGCGATGAAGCCGTCCGCCGCGTCCACCATCGCGCTCCACCGCTTGGTGTGCTCGTGCCGGTGGACGCCGGCGGCCGGCACGTCCTCCTCGTCGAGGAACGGCAGGGCGAGGTCGCCAAGGGACACCGGCACGAGTTCCACGCCCAGCTCCGCGGCCCGTGGCGCGATGGTGTCGATCAGCCACTGGCCCACCACCGGGCCGAGAGCGCCGGGACGGGTGCTGCACACGAGGGCAAGGACCCGCACAGGTTTCGTTGACATGGAAACGAACTTAGCTGGTAACTTGTTTACATGTCAAAGACATGGTCCGGCGAGACGGTGCGCTGGCTCGACGCGGACGAGGAACGCGCCTGGCGCGCCCTGCGGCGGATGATGATCGCGATCCAGTCGCGCACCGCCCAAGACCTGGCCGCGATCGGCCTGTCCGACCCCGACTACGAGGTGCTCAGCACGCTCTCCGAGCGCCCGGGCCGCGCCAGCACGCTGCGCGAGCAGGCCGCCAAGATGGGCTGGTCGCGCAGCCGCCTGTCGCGGCACGCCAGCCGCATGGAGACCCGCGGTCTCGTACGGCGCGAGCCCGACCCGGACGACGGCCGGGGCTGTTATCTCGTCCTCACCGAGCAGGGCCTGGAGGCGCTCGAGGACGCCGCCCCGGCCCACCTGGAATCGGTCCGCCGCCACGTCATCGACCGGCTCTCGCCCGCGGACCTGTCCGCCCTGGAAAGCATCGCCCGCAAACTGGAAGAACCCGCATGAGCATCACCGGATGAACCGAGCCCCATCAGTGCACCGGCTCGTACGGCGACAGCCGAAGCGGCGTCCCCAGTGCTGTGAGCAGGAGGATTTCAGGCTGCAAGACCAGGGCCCGGCGGCCCCAGCGAATGCCCTTCTCGCTTCGGACGCGGGCGCGCTCGCGGCGCTGGGCGGCCGGCACGTGTGGCGGGCGTGGGCGTCACGCCGGCGCGGGTGGTCGAGCAGTTCGCGGATGGACCAGCCGGTGAAGGGCTGGTCGAGCCGGCTCGTACCGATCGCCGGCCGGTGTGACCGTGATGGCGCGGTAGGTGGCCGCGCTCATGACGGCGGTTCGCCTCCGGCCTGTTCGCGCACCATGTAGTCGGCGTACCAGTCCGGCCAGTTCGGGTCCTCGGCGCCGGTGCGCGCCTCGTGCTCGCCGTGCGCGGCAGCGGCGCGGCGCAGCGCCGCCGCGAGGTCCGCCGTCGAGGCGAAGCTGGTGATCGATGGGTCCACCCGTCCGGGGAGCCGGGCGGTGACCTCCTGCAGGATCCAGCCGTTGCCGTCCGGGTCGCTGAACGACAGGAACGAGCCGTAGCTCGTACGCTGCGGATCCGGGCCGGGCACCCGGGCGTCGGCACCCGCGTGGTGGAAGACGCCGCCGGCGTCGTGGAACACCTCGCTCGGCTCGGCACCGAGCCGCTTGAGCTCCGCGTGGGCGGCGTCGATGTCGTCCACGATCAAATGGATGCCCTGGGCCGAGCCCGGTGTCTGGGACGTGACCGACGTGCCGAAGATGATCGAGGCCGGGGAGCCGGGCGGAGTGACCTGCACCACCCGGAAGTCCTCGCCGGTGGAGATGTCGGCGTCGAGCCGCCAGCCGAGCCCCGTGTAGAAGTCCCTGGCCCGGTCGACATCGGCGACCGGCACCACGACGACTTCGAGTTTCATGTCCATGACCTGCGCCCCCTGTGCTCATAGCAAGGCCGACATGATGAGATTCGTGCATCCTGCCCTGGGGTCGCCCCGGGGAAACTCCGTGGCCGTCCAAGACAGGATGCGTCGCTCGCGAGCACCGAGGCCCGTAGGTGCGATCCTCAACAGGGCTGACAGCTGAGCAGGGACGACCTGTTCCGGCGGGGCGTCGGACGGCGGATGTGGCGGCGCTCACTCATCGAAGCTTCCCGCTTGCGCTTGTGGCGGCGTCCGCGGCACGGACGGGGCCGCTTCCTCGAATGCGGAGGTGAGCTCCCTGGTAGTGATGATGGCGTGGGCGAAGGTGGGGCCGTTCAGCTCGTGCGCGGCGTGCATCATCTCGGGGAGGAACGCCGCGGTGGCGTCACGCACGAGCGTGACGTGGTAGCCGAGTTCCATGGCGAAGCGGCCGGTGGACTCGATGCAGGTGTTCGCCAGCAGGCCGACGAGCACGACATGGGTGATGCCGTGCTGCTTGAGCTGGAAGTCAAGGTCGGTATTGGCGAACCCGCTCTGCGCCCAGTGCTCCCGGGCCACGACGTCGCCGGGCTGCGGCTGGAAGTGGGGGTGGAACTCCCCGCCCCAGGTCCCGCGGGCGAAGCTGTGCCGCTGCATGATGGCGCGTTGTGTGGGGTTGGGGTGATCCCATGTCTCGTAGTCACCAGGCTCCCAGCGCCGATGCGGAACGATCACCACCCGTATGCCGGTCTCCCGGGCGGACGCGATCACAGAGCGCAGGTGATCCAGCAGCCCGACCTGCTGCGCTACGGACTCCACGCGCGGCCAGACCTTGCCGCCCTCAGACAGGAAGTCGTTGTAAGGGTCGACCAGCAGAACCGCCGTGTGGCGGGGGTCATACGCCTGAGACATGGCTCTGCCCCTTGCCTCGGACAGTGAGAACTATGGCTGACAAGCTTGTTCTTACCATCCACAGAGTCAAGAAATGCCTGGTCACATACCACCCTGCGCATGATCTCTATGCCGCCAGGGGTCAGCTCGGCGACGTGACGGCCGCGGTCATCTCGGCGACATCCTCATCGGTCAGCTGGAGGCCGGCAGCTGCCACGTTCTCCTCGAGATGCTCCACCGACGAGGTGCCAGGAATGGGCAGCATGACCGGTGAGCGGTGGAGCAGCCACGCGAGCGCGAGCTGTGACGGCGTGGCCGACAGCCGGGAGGCGACTTCCTCGAACGGTCCGCCGGACTTCACCAGGCCGCCGGTGGCCAGCGGGAACCACGGGATGAAGGCGATGTGATGGTCTTCGCAGTACTCGAGCACGTTCTCGGCCGTGCGGTTGGCCAGGTTGTACAGGTTCTGCACGGAAGCGATCGGGGCGATGGCGCGGGCCTGTTCGATCTGGTCGATGCTCACCTCCGACAGGCCGATGTGCGCGATCTTCCCTTCGTCCTTCAGCGCTTTCAGCTCGCCGACCTGGTCTTCCAGGGGCACTTCTGGATCGACGCGGTGCAGCTGGAACAGCGCGATGTGGTCGACTCCGAGGATGCGCAGGCTCATCTCGCACTGCTGGCGCAAATAGGCCGGCCTACCGACAGGTGTCCACTTGTCGGGGCCCTGCCGGGTGAGCCCGGCCTTGGTGGCGATGACGATGTCCTCGCCGTACGGGGCGAGGGCGCGGCGGAGCAGCGGCTCGGCGACCAACGGGCCGTAGGAGTCGGCGGTGTCGAAGAGAGTCACACCGAGTTCCGCCGCCCGGCGCAGCACCCGCACAGCCCCGTCCGGATCGGCCGGAGGTCCCCATACGCCGGGGCCGGTCAGCTGCATGGTTCCGTAGCCGAGGCGGTTGACGGGGAGAGCATCGCCGATCATGAATCGGCCGGACGCGTCGGCCCTCACAGAAGTCATCACGGTGTTCCTTTCGCTGTTTGCCGCTGGGCGTGCCAGGTGGCGGAGGACCAGCGGCCACCGCCTGCGGTGTCGCCGCGAACGGTCAGGGCAAGCGCCACCGGCGTATCCGCTGCCGGCGACCGGGACCCCCTGCCATGCATCGACCCCGTGCACCCCCGCAGCCTGCCCGGTGGGCCTGCGCCCTACCTCAACGCGGGGCAAAGCCGTATCTCCAAGTCCCTGTGCGTTCAGGCGCCGCCCTGTCCTGATCGGCCGGCTGAGTGCCTGTGTCACAACCTTGGCGTGGCGCTGACTCGTGAGCTCTCGGGCGTGATGATGGTCGCCGTGAAGCCCGTGCTGCGGCCGGGAACTCCCGGGATGGCAGCCCGCAGCTCGGAGCTTCTTGCCTGGGGAGGGCGAGGCGGGGGTTCGGGACGGCGTGCTCCGGCAGGGCGTCGAGCCACTGGACATCCTGGTCGCCGCGAACGGCGCAGCGATGGCGACCCTGGACTCCGAACAGGTCGAACGTCTCCTCAACGACCCCGCTGAGGAGGCGTGCTCCTCGGCGGGTGCAGGTTCTTCACCGCGCCGGGGTCACCGGCGCCTCCTGACCGCCGACGGATGCGGTGGCGCCGAGAATGGCCAGGCAGTTGGTCCACAGAGCGTCGAGGCGTTGGGTGTTGTTGTAGAGCTTGGCGAAGAGCACTTGGCCCTCAAGCTGGGCGACGACGGATCGTGCCGCCTCGTGGGTGTCGGCGACGATGACCTCGTCGCGCTCCCGGGCTTCAGCGATGACCTTGTCGACCATGTCGACCTGCGCGTCGAAGATCTGCTGCAGGCGTACACGGAGGGCTTCTGTCTGGTTGCTCATCTCCAGGGTCAGGTTGCCGAAGAGACAGCCCGAGACGGTGCCGCAGCTTTGCTGCCCGGCGCGCTGGTCGGCCTGGGTCGCCTCGAACAGCTGCCGAAGGCGCTGGAGCGGCGGGTCATCGCTGCGCAGGATACGGTCCCAGTTGCTGCGCTGGGCGGCCCAGTGCTCGTCGATGACGGCCAGGGCGAGGTCCTCCTTGGAGCTGAAGAAGTAGTAGAAGCTACCCTTCGGCACGCCCGCCGCCTTGCAGATCTCGGCCACACCCAACGCGGAGTAGCCACGCAGCTCGATGAGCATCTGCGCGGCGCTGAGGATTCTCTCCTTGGCGTCACTCGTTCGTCCCACATTACTAGTGTACGACCGGTCATCTACTTTTACTAGACCGGTCGCCTATTACCATCGATGGTGGAGAGGTGCAGGTCAAAAGGTTCGTCGCATGCGACCGAAAGGCTGGGGCCACTCCCTGGACGGATGTGCGCCGGCTCACTTTGACGATTGTAGACCGGTCGTCTACCGTCATAGACGACCGGTCGGCTAGTTCGTCCGGAAGCATCCTCGACCACCAGAGAAGGTCATCATGAACAACCACGGTCAGAAGGTCGCGATCATCACCGGTGCGTCGCAGGGCATCGGGGCCGGCATCGTCGAGGCATATCGCCACCTGGGCTACGCCGTCGTTGCTGTCTCCCGCACCATCGCTCCCTCGGACGACCCCGGCGTCGTCACCGTCCAGGGCGACATCGCCGACCGTGTCACCGCCGAGCGTGCGACAGCCGCGGCCGTCGAGCGATTCGGCCGGGTGGACACCCTGGTCAACAACGCGGGCATCTTCGTCGCCAAGCCGTTCACCGACTACACCCTCGACGATTACGCCGTGGTGACCGGCGTGAACCTCGACGGCTTCTTCCACCTCACCCAGCTCGCCATCGCGCGCATGCTCACCCAGGGCGGCGGCCACGTCGTCAGCATCACCACCAGCCTGGTCGACAACCCCGACTCCCGGGTCCCGTCCGTGCTGGCCTCGCTGACCAAGGGCGGCCTGCAGGCCGCCACCAAGTCCCTCGCCATCGAGTACGCCACGCGCGGCATCCGCGTCAACGCCGTCTCACCGGGGACCATCAAAACCCCCATGCATGCACAGGAGACCCACGAGGCCCTCGCGGCGCTGCACCCGGCAGGCCGGATGGGTGAGACGAAGGACATCGTGGACGCGGTCGTCTTCCTGGAGAACGCCCCCTTTGTCACCGGCGAAATCCTCCACGTGGACGGCGGCATGAGCGCCGGCCACTGACCGGGGACCACTCGCCGAGCCCAACCATGTGAGTTCCGTTCCAGCGACAGGAGAAGCCTGATGACCAGTGACAAGGACCGGGAAACGGTCCTCCGCGACATCCTCGACCGGTGGAAGGCCGGCATCGACGCGCACGAACCCCAGCAGGTCGCGGCCCTGTTCACCGAGGACGCGATCTTCCAGGGGCTGCACCCCTACAACGTCGGGCGGCCGGGCATCGCCGCTTACTATGCCTCCCAGCCACCCGGCTTGACGGCCGCGTACCGCATCCTGGAGACCAGGGCCCCCGCTGACGACCTCGTCCTCGGTTACCTGGCCGTCGACTTCTCCTTCCGGGACCGCCCCACCCTCCACGTCTACCTCAGCGTGCTGGTGCGGCGGATCGGGGAGGGCTGGCTCATCACCCATTACCAGGTCTCCCGGCTCGACTGAGGAACGACACCTGTGTGCGTTGCGCTGGCTCTCAGAAGGCGTAGCGAATGCGGCAGTAGGGGAGCTTGGCGGCGAGCAGGTCGGTGAGGGCGGTGACATAGCGCCCTTTGTGACCGTTGCGGTAGCGGACGTTCCAGCCGCCCGTCTCGGAGCGCTTGGCCTGCTGGAGCTCCGGCTGCCACAGCACCTCCTCCGCCTTGGGATGCCAGCCCAGGTTGACCTGATGGAGCCGGTCGTTGTGGGTCAGGAAGATCACCTCGGCGGCGAGCTGGGCACGGGCCTCGGGAGACACCGAGTCGTCGAGCCGGTCCAGCAGCTCGGCCCAGTCCTCCAGCCAGCCGTCCCGGACCACCACCGGGCTCAGGTTGACGTGGACCTCGTAACCGGCCGCCACGAAGTCGTTGATCGCGTCGATGCGTTCGGCGATGGGGGAGGTGCGGATGTCCAGCAGCTTGGAGTCGGCGGCGGGCATGAGGCTGAAGCGGATGCGCGTGTGCCCCCGCGGGTCCCAGTCGAGCAGGTCGCGGTTGACGTACTTGGTGGCGAAGCTGGCCTTGGCGTTCGGCAGGTCACGGAAAAGCTCCACCAGGTCCCGTACGTTCTCGGAGATCATGGCGTCGACCGAGCAGTCGGAGTTCTCGCCGATGTCGTACACCCACAGACGGGGATCGACCTGATCGGGCTCGGGCTTGTCGCCCTGGCGACCGGCATGCCGCCGCAGATAGCCGGCGATCTTGTCGATGTTGGCGAACACCGTGATGGGGTTGCTGTAGCCCTTGCGGCGCGGCACATAGCAGTAGGCGCACGCCATCGCGCAGCCGTTGGCCGTGGACGGCGCGATGAAGTCGGCCGAACGGCCGTTGGGGCGGGCGGTCAGCGACTTCTTGACGCCGAGCACGAGCGCCTCGGTCTTGATCCGCACCCAGCGGGCCACGTTCGCCTCGTCGCCGTACAACTGCGGGATGCGGTGGTGGCTCTCCACTTCGACGACCTCGGCGCCGGGGAATCGAGCGAGGACCTCCCGCCCACGCGGCAGGACGGCCGCCTCGGGCTCGACGTAGACACGCCGGATGTCGAGGAGGCCGGTCAACGGCACTCCTGCTGTTCCATGGGACAAGAATATGCGGTCCTGGAAGCGAGTTGCCAGGTCAGGACGGGTGCGCCGCACCTGCGACAGTGCTCGCGCCGGTACACCCAGCGCTCCGAAGGCGCGTCCGGGTCGCTCACCACCTGCCCGGCGTCCCGGCCGAGAGCGAGGTACGTGACCGCGGTGTCCCAGAGCCGCCCGGCGGCTTCCGGGGAGACGCCGCGGGCGTTCGGGTGCAGACCGGCGAGGAAGAGCAACTCGGCCCGCCACGCGTTCCCGATCCCTGACCACACCTTCTGGTCGAGCACGGCCGCGCCCACCGGCCCGGTGAAGGCCGTCAACCGGGCCACGGCCTGCTCCGGAACGGCGTCCGCGCGCAACGGATCAGGCCCGAGCGAGCCCCGCAGCGCCGCCACCTGCGCCGCCGCCAACGCCTCACAGCGGGACGGGGCGATGAGGTCGTAGGCCACCTCGTCGGTGGCCAACCGCAACCGCGTCCCGGGCCGCGGCGATGTGCCCGGACCGTCGTACCGCAGGAAGATCCCCCGCATGCCCAGGTGCACGTGCACGGTGGGGGTGTCCTCGAAGTGGTACAGCAGGTGCTTGCCGACCGCCTCCACTTCCGTCAGCATCCGCCCGTCCCACGGCCGCGCGTCGAACCGCCCCTGCGGCCCTGACACGCGCACCGCTCGCCCGGCCAGGTCCGCCCGCTGTTCAGCGGCGTGACGGTGAATGAGATGTCCTTCCGGCATGCCCGGGGACGTACCCCGTGAGCCGGGAGGTGCCCTCATCATTGATGTGCTGTCATTTCACTTCCTTGCGCGACACACGGGCAGTGCCGAGCAGCAGAAGAAGGACGATCCACACGGCGGCCGAGGCGGCGAGGCGGGCGGGGGAGATGTCCGCCCAGTCGCCGGTGGCGAGCGGCGCGATGGTCCTGTTGAGGTCGAGCCATTGCGCGAGCGTCTCGCCGGCGCTTCCGAGCATGGCGACGGCGTTCCACACGCCGGTGCTCGCCAGGTAGACGACGATCGCGGCCGGGGCGTTGAGCAGCAGCGTGCCCAGGGCCACCCCCATCAGGGTGAAGAGCACGTTGGCGGCCGTCCAGCCGGCCATCGTCGTGGGCGTGGCGTTCCAGTGGGCCGGGACGTGCTGCACGGCGCTGGTCAGCGCGGTCGCCGGAACCGCGACGAGCATCGCGAGCAGGCTGGCCACCACGGCGGCGAGTGCCGGCGGGACCACCTTGGCGGCGATCACCCGCCGTCGGCGGGGTTCGAGGGCGAAGGTCGTGAGTGCCGTGCGGTGGCTCCACTCGTTCGTCACCGTCAGGATCCCGAGCACCGGCAGGAGGGTGGTGTAGCCGATGCCGGCCGTCCAGATCAGCCGTCGCAGATCGGGGCCGGCGTACAGGCCGCGCCCGGCGATCGCCGCGACCGTCAGGCAGAGCAGGACCGCGGTCAGGATGACGGCGCTGCGAGTGTCGAAGAGCTTGCGGGTCTCGACGGCCAGCAGGCGGTGGAAGGGGACGGTCATGCCAGGCTCCGATCGGCGTTCGCGGTCAACTCGAGGAAGGTCTGTTCCAGGCCGCGGCCGCGGTTGAGCTCGGCGACGGTGCCCTGGAGGAGGACCCGGCCGCGGCCGATCACCACGATGTGGTCGGCCACCTGCTCCACCTCGTGCAGGAGGTGGGAGCTGAGCAGGACGGCGCAGCCCGCGTCGGCCAGGTCGCGCAGCAGCGCGCGCATCCAGTGGATGCCCTGCGGGTCGAGGCCGTTGACCGGCTCGTCCAGGACGAGCGCGCCGGGCTTGCCGAGCAGCGCGTGCGCGATGCCGAGCCGCTGTCGCATGCCGAGGGAGTAGGAGCCGACGGCGCGCCGTGCCTCCGCGCGGGTCAGGCCGACCAGGTCGAGCATCTCGCCGACGCGCGACCGGGGCAGCCCCAGCGCGATGGCGCCGAGAGTCAGGGTCTCGCGCCCGCTGCGGCCCGGGTGCAGGGCGCCGGCGTCGAGCAGCGTGCCGACCTGGCGGGCGGGACGCTCCAGCTGGTGGTAGGGGAGCCCGGACACGGTGGCCGACCCGGAGGTGGCCCGGCCGAGCCCCACCAGGATGCGCAGCGCGGTGGACTTGCCCGCGCCGTTGGGACCGACGAATCCCGTGACGCTGCCCGGCTCGACGGTGAAGGACACGTCGTCGAGCGCCTTCACGTCCTTGTAGCTCTTGGTGACATGGTTGAACTCGATCACGTGACCAAGTGCATCGCGAGAAGGGCGGCTGCCTCATCGGAGGCAGGGCGACGATCGGATAGACCCAGGGTGGTACGGCGATCGACCCGGGTCGCTAGGGGCACTGCCGCGGCCTTCCTAGGCTTGGGTGCGTGCACGACTGCCCCGACCATCGACCGCCCCTCGACCGGTGGGGCAGCGCGCTGCGCTATCTCGCGGCCTTGGTGCCGATGCTCTTCTTCGGCGCGATCTGGGTCTGGGTCGTCATGAAGGATCCGGAGCGGCTGCCGCGCGCCCTGCTCGACGCGGGGCCGAGCGTGCTGGGGCTGGTCCTCCTGCGGTGGCGACACCGGTGGCCGTGGCAGATCGCCGCGGTGACCGCGCTGCTGACCGCCCTGTCCAGCATGGCGACCGGCCCGGCTCTGGTGGCGTACGTGTCCCTGTGCACGCACCGCCGCCGGCGGCAGATCATCCCGCTCGCGGTCCTGCTCTGGACGTGCATGTGTCTTCAATCGGTGGTGGGCGGCACAGCGCAGCACGCCGTGATCAGCCTGACGACGAGCACCGCGATCCTCGGCGGGCTGACCGTCTTCGGCCTCTACCTGCGTTCCTTGCGCGACGCGGACCTGGCCGCCGAACTGGCGGAGCAGCAGCGCATCGCGCAGGCCAAGCTGGCCGAACGCATGAAGATCGCCCAGGAGATGCACGACGCCCTGGCCCATCGCATGTCGCTGCTGGCGATGCTCGCCGGCGGCCTGGCCTACCGCACCGACCTCGACCCCGAGCAGACCCGGCAGACCGCGCAGGCCATCCAGCAGAACGCCCACCAGTCGCTGAACGAGCTTCGCACCGTGCTCGGCACCCTGCGCTCCGACGGCGCCACCGCGCCGCCGCAGCCGACCCTGGCCGATCTGCGGGAGCTGTTCCACGAGGTACGGGCCGCCGGGCAGAAGGTCGTCGTGGCCGACACCGTCGAGCAGCGCGACCTGTTGCCCACGCAGACCGGGCGCAACGCGTACCGGGTTGTGCAGGAGGCGCTCACCAACGCGCGCAAGCACGCGCCAGGGAGCAGCGTGGTGGTCGAGCTCGACGGACGGCCGGGCGACGCGCTGCGTATCCGCGTGACCAACCCGACGCCCTACGGCGCGTCCGCCGGTCCCGGTGGCCGGCTCGGCCTGGTGGGCCTGGGCGAACGGGTCCGGATGGCGGGCGGCACGATGGCGCACGCCCACCACGACAGGCGCTTCGTCCTCGACGTCCAGCTGCCGTGGAAGGCTTGACCCCGTGATCCGAGTGGTGATCGTCGACGACGACCCGATGGTGCGGACGGGCCTGCGCCTCATCCTGGGCGGCGAGTCCGACATGGAGATCATCGGCGAGGCGGGCGACGGCCGTGAGGCGACCGGCGTGCTCCGCGAGCTGCGGCCCGACGTCGTGCTGATGGACATCCGTATGCCGGGCCAGGACGGCCTGGCCACGACCGAGACGCTGTTGTCCTGGCCGGAGCCGCCGCGGATCCTCGTGCTGACCGCCTTCGACGCCGACGACATGGTGCTGCGGGCGCTTCGCATCGGTGCCGCCGGGTTCCTGCTCAAGGACACCCCGCCGGCCAGGATGGTCGCGGCGGTCCGCGCCGTGGCCGCCGGCGAGCCGGTGCTGTCGCCGAGTGTCACCCACCAGGTGATCGCCGCCGCCACCGGGGGTCACGAGCCGCGCCGCGAGGAGGCCCAGCGCGAGCTGGCCACGTTGACCGACCGCGAACGGCAGGTCGCCGTCGAGGTGGCGAAGGGCCGTTCCAACACCGAGATCGCGCAGCAGCTCTACATGAGCGTCGCCACGGTCAAGGCCAACATCACCCGTATCTTCGCCAAGCTCGGCACCGACAACCGCGTCCAGGTCGCGATGAAAGTCCGCGATGCCGGCCTCCTCTGAGCAGGAGGGCGACGGCGAGACACCACCTCGGCAGCCGGGCGGGCGTCGTGCTCGCACGCCCGGGCGGCTCGGATCGCCTGCGACCTGATCAGCGGCTCCTGGCGACGACGTGGACCAGCACGGATTCGTCGGGGAACAGCGGCGGCACGGCGATGCCCGAGCCGGCCAGCGCGGAGCCGGCCAGGGCGAAGTCGCCGGTCGTCCAGGCCGGGGCGGTCCCGTGCGAGGCCACGGGCATGAGCGGGCGGACCGAGTAGACGGTCGCCGGGTCGAGCCCGGGCAGCCGGAGCCGGCCCGGCGGCCAGGTGGACGGGCGGTCCAGCATGGCGATCTCATAGACGGCCTCGGAGGCGTCGGCGGCGACGACGCCATGGGCCTGCACGCTCTCGGGGGCGTCGTCCACGCGGACCACCACGCCCGTGTGCAGCAGGTGGCGGTGCCGTTTGTGCAGGGCGACCCACGAGGCCAGGTCGTCCAGCTCGCCGTCGGTGAGCGTGGTGAGGTCCCATTCGATCCCGTAGTGACCGAAGAACGCGGTGGCGGCCCGGAAGGCGAGATCGTGGCGGCGGCCGGTGGTGTGGGAGCGGCCGGCGCCGATGTGGCTGCCGATCAGCTCGGGCGGCAGCAGTTGCCCGGTCCAGCGCATGATCTGCCGGCGTTCGGCCGGGTCGATGCAGTCGCTGGCCCAGACGCGGTCGGTCCGCTCCAGGATGCCGAGGTCCACCCGGCCGCCGCCGCCCGAGCAGGACTCGATCTCCAGGCGCGGGTGCTCGGCCCTGATCTCGTCGAGCAGCCGGTAGACGGCGTGCGTCTGGGCGTGGACGGAGGCCCGGCCGCCTCTCGCCGGGGAGCCCGCGTCCACGAGATCGCGGTTGTGGTCCCACTTGATGAAGTCGAGGTCGTACTCGCCGATCAAGGCGAGCAGCCGCGTCCTGACGTACGCGTACGCCTCGGGGTTGGTCAGGTCCAGCACCTGCTGATCGCGGGCGAGCGGCGGCAGGCGGTCGCCGGTCTGCATGATCCAGCCGGGGTGGGCACGGGCCAGGTCGGAGTCCGGGTTGATCATCTCTGGCTCGAACCAGAGCCCGAACTGCATGCCGAGCTCCCTGACCCGCTTGACCAGCGGCGTCAGCCCGTCCGGCCAGACGGCGGCGTCCACGGTCCAGTCGCCGAGCCCGGCCCGGGCGTCGCGGCGGCCGTGGAACCAGCCGTCGTCCAGCACGAACCGCTCGACCCCGACCCTGGCGGCCCGGCCGGCCAGCTCCAGCAGGCGGTCGAGGTCGTGCTCGAAATAGACGGCCTCCCACGTGTTGAGCATCACGGGCCTGGGCCCGGACGGGTGCGCGGGCCTGGCGCGCAGATGCTCATGGAAGCGGCGGGCCGCGGCGTCCAGGCCGCGCCCGTAGGTGGCGTAGAGCCAGGGGCTTTCGTAGCTCTCACCCGGCGCCAGGATGATCTCGCCGGGCAGCAGCAGCTCGCCGCCGCCCAGCATGGTCCGGCCGCTGGAGGTGCGCTCGGCGTAGTGGCGGTGGTTGCCGCTGAAGCCGACGTGCAGGCCCCAGGCCTCGCCGCGCCGGAAGCCGAGGTCGGAGGTGCCCGCGAACAGGACGGTGGCGGCGTCGGGGCCGGTCCTGCCGCGGCGGTTCTCGCGCAGGTGGATGCCGGTGGTGAGGGAGCGGCGCTGCGGGATGCGTTCCTTGGCCCACCGCCCGGCCTGGTCGAACAGGTCCGTGGGGGTGCCGGGTACGGGGAAGGCGAGGTTGAGCGTGTCCAGGTTGTAGGGGGACTCGGACTGGTTGCGCAGGTCCGCGCGGGCCCGCAGGAGGCCCGAGTCGCCGAGTTCGATGACGATCGTGAGGCAGAGGAGGGCGTGCTCGTCCCTGGCGGTGGCGGTGAGGGTCCGCCCGGTCCGCCGGTAGACGACGCTGGTGAAGGCGGGGGACCAGTTCTGTCCCAGGTGATGCCCGGACAGGCCGGGGAGGCCCATCCAGCCGGTACGCGCCTCGGGCACCAGCGGGACCCGTACCGGCACGTCGACGCCGGCGTCGAGCCGCGGACGGAGATCGGCCGCCAGGTGGGCCAGTGCCGCGTCCTCGAGCGGGCCCAGGTCCGGACCCCAGTGCAGGATCGCGGGCAGGGCATCGGGCGGGCACTCGATCACCACGGACACGCCGGCGGCTCTGAAGTGCAGAATCTCCATGGACGGCGGTTTCATCCTTTCAGTCCTCCGCTGAGCAGGTCCAGCCGCCAGAAGCGCTGCAGGGTCAGCAGCAGGACGATGAGCGGGATCACCGACACGGCGGCGCCCACGATGGCGATGCCGTACAGGGTGGGCTGGCCCGAGCCCTTGCTGAGCACGGTGTACAGGCCCACGGTGATCGGGAATTTGGTCTCGTCCGACAGCATGATGTAGGGCAGCAGGAAGTTGTTCCAGCTCCCGACGAACTGCAGCAGGAAGATCGTCACCATGCCGGGCACCATCATGGGCAGCCCGATCGAGCCGAAGATGCGATACTCGCTCGCTCCGTCGATCCTGGCCGCCTCCATCGTCGTGTCCGGGACGGAGGCCATCGCGTAGACCCTGGCCAGGTAGATGCCGAACGGGGAGATGAGGCTCGGCAGCAGGACCGACCAGTAGCCGCCCACCAGGTCGAGCTCGGACATGAGCAGATATTGCGGGATGGCGAGCGTCATGCCGGGCACGAGGACGCCGGCCAGGATGGCGTAGAACAGGACGCTCCGGCCGCGAAACTCGTACTTGGCCATGGCATACCCGGCCAGCGCCGAGATCAGGGTCGAGGCCGCGGCGCCGGCGACCGCGTACAGGGCGCTGTTGGCCGTCCACCGCAGGTAGAGGCCGTTCCCGTAGGTGAACAGGTCGCGCAGGTTGTCCAGCAGGCCCGTTCCTGGCGCGAAGGTGAACGTCGAGAACAGCTCGCCGCTCGACTTGGTCGAGGCCACCAGCACCCAGGCGACCGGCACCAGGCAGTAGATCGCGCCGAGAAGCAGGACGACGGTGGGCAGGATCTGGGCGCGCCGGTGCGTGAGCACGCTGTTGGCGGCGCTCATCGCATACCTCCGAACGCGCGCTTCTGGGTGACCTTCAGGAGCACGACCGAGACCACGAGCGTGCCCACCGCCAGCAGGACGGAGGCGGCCGAGGCCAGCGCCAGGTCGTCGCGGACGAAGGCGTCGCGGTAGATGTGCATCAAGGGCACCCAGTCCCCGGAGATCTCCGGCGTCATCGGTTTCACGGTGGTCGGCTCGCCGTACACCTGCAGCGTTCCGATCAGCGCGAACAGCCCGGTGAGCACGAGGGCCGGCGCCACCAGCGGAATCTTGATCCGCCAGGCGATCTGCCATTCGGAGGCGCCGTCGATGCGCGCCGCGTCGTACAGCTCCGGCGGGATGCCGCGCAGCGACGTGAAGATGATGATCATGTTGAAGCCGACGCCGCCCCACACCGCGATGTTGGCCAGCGACGGGTAGATGCCGCCCGCCCCGAGAAACGGGATCTCGCCCAGCCCCAGCTCCCGGGTCAGGTAGCTGAACGGGCTGGTCGAGGGCAGGTACATGAAGCCCCACAGCAGCGAAGCCGTCACGCCGGGTACGGCGTACGGGACGAAGATCGCCGTGCGCGAGAACCTCCTGGCCCGCGAACCGGCGTGGTCGAGGAGCAGCGCGAACAGCAGCGCCAGCCCGAGCGTGAGCGGCACGCTGATCAGGCCGTAGATCGCGAGCCTGCCGAAGCCGGCGAAGAACTCGGGATCGGTGAGCGTCTTGACGTAGTTGTCGAGCCCGACGAAGACCTCTTCGCGCGTGCCGAAGATGCCTTTGCCGGTCAGTCTCAGGCCGCGCGCGCTGAGGTGGATCGCGTAGCCGATGGGGACCGCCAGGAAGGCGACGAAGAGCAGCACGGCGGGCGCCACGAAGAGATAGGGAGCCCGGGACCTGCGCTCCGCCCTGGGCAGGGCGGTCATGGGCCGGCGACCTTGAAGCCGGTGGTCTTCATGTCCGCCACCACGAGGTTGTGCGTCTTCGTCAGCGCGTCCCGCAGCGGCGTGTGGTCACGGACCGCGGTGGCGACGGCGTCCTGGAAGGCGCTGCTGGCGGTGCTGACGTTCGGGCCCCAGCTGATGTGCGGAATCGTGCGCTGGGCCGCCTTCGTGGCGATGTCCCAGTAGTCCTTCTGGTTCGCCGTCAGCTTGGGCGGCGCGCTGGTTCTCGCGGCCTCCTGCCCGGCCAGCGACGCCGGGTACTCGCCCAGCTCGATCTGGACGGCGTTCGCCGCCTTGTCGGTGTTCATCCACTTGGCGAACGTGGCCGCGGCCTCGGCGTGCTTGGAGGTCTTCGTGACGGCCAGCGCGGACCCGCCCTGGAAGGCCACCCGGTCGTCGCCCTCCTTCCACTGAGGGAGTGGCGCGATGGCCCAGTCGCCCGCCTGCTTCTCCGCGATGCCGTACAGCACGCCCGGCGCCCACAGCGCGCTCGGCCAGGTGAGGATCTTGCCCTTGTTCAGCTTGTTGTTCCACTCCGGGGTGAGCAGCGGCTGGGCCTTGACGAGGTCCTTGTCGATGAGCCCCTGCCAGAAGTCGGCCACCGCGAGGGAGGCCTGGTCGGCGATCCCCACGGTCCACGTCCGGTCCTGGACCTTCCACCAGGACGCGCCGGCCTGCTGGGCCAGCCCGGCGAAGTTGCCGAACTCCGCGGGTGCGAAGGTCGCGAGGTAGGTCTCCGGGTCCTTCTTGCGTACGTCCGCCGCGACCTTCGCGAAGTCCTGCCACGTGGCCGGCGGCTCGATCTTCAGCTCCTGGAAGCGCTTCTTGTTGTAGACCAGCACCATCGGGCCGACGTCCTGCGGCACCCCGTACACGGCGCCGTCGAAGCTGGTCAGGTTCCACACTTCCGGGCTGAAGGCGGTCTTGACGTCGCCGGTGTGGGCGGAGATGTCGGCCAGCGCACCGGCCACGATCATGGAAGGCAGGGTGTCGTACTCGATGCAGGCGGCGTCGGGGCCGTTGCCCGCCCGGGTCGCCGTGAGCAGCTTGGCGGCGGTGTCCGTGCCGCCTCCCACGTCGGTGTGCCTGACCTGGATGTCCGGGTGGGACTTGTTGAACGCTTCGACCTTGGGCTTCTGAGTGGTGCCCCAGCACCAGAACTCCAGCGTGACCGGCCCAGTGGCCGCTGCCGGCGTGCTGGTGCTCCCCGACGTGCCCGACGAGCAGGCCGCGAGGACGGCAGCCGTGCTGAGCACCGCGATCGAGCCGGCGAGCCTCGTGATACGCATCCGTGCCTTCTTCCTGCAAAGCGGACGAGCTTTGCAACAGAGCCAACCTAGGGAGAAGGTGAGAGGCATGTCACTACTTGTGCATAGATTTCCGGAGTGTTATGTGAACGCTTCGTGACGTGGTGGACATGCTAGTTTTGCCGCGAAATCAAGTGAGAGGGGCTGGCGCTGATGCGGGTGGAGCCCCAAGGATGGTGCGGCATGTGGGACGTCTTGCCCGACGCGGCACGCTCCATCGTCAAGGAGCTCATCATCCACGGTCCGCAGTCCAGGACCGCGCTGGCCAGGACGCTGCGCCTGTCCACCGGCAGCCTGACGCGGCTGACCAAGCCCATGGTCGACGCCGGGCTCCTCGTCGAAGGCGACGTGGTCCACGACCCGGTCAACGGCCGCCCGACCCGCCCGCTGGACGTGGCCGCGGGCGAGCACTGCTTCTTCGGCGTCAAGCTGACCGCGGACCGCGTCCACGCGGTCGTCACCGACCTGCGCGCCCAGATCGTCGCGGCCCGCGACGAGCCGATCTCCGACCACCGCCCCCAGGCCGTGTGCCGCCAGATCAGAGGGCTGCTCGATGAGCTGGCCGGCGGCGAGCGGACGCCGGTCGGGGCCGGCGTCACGCTCGGCGGCGACGCCCGCTCGGCGGTCCAGCTCGGCGGTGAGCGGCTGGTCGACTCGTCGTTTCTCGGCTGGCGGCAGGTCCCGCTCAAGTCACTGCTGGAGCAGGCTCTGGGCATCCCGTGCGTGGTCAAGAACGACGTGGCGGCGCTCGGTCACCAGCATCACTGGTTCGGGGCGGCCCGTGGGCTGCGCGACTTCGCGCTCGTCTCGATCGGGGCGGGAGTCGGCTACGCCCTGGTCGTACACGATCATCTGGTGACGGCGGCCGAGTCGGACCTCGGCATGTTCGCCCACCTGGTGCTGAACGCGGGCGGGCCGATGTGCGGGGAAGGCCACCGCGGCTGCGCCTCCGCCTACCTGGCCAGCGGGTCCATCGTGACCGCCGCCGGGCAGGGGCTGCGGCGGCCGGTGACGTACGAGGAGGTGATGCGCCTGGCCACGGAAGGGGACAAGGTGTGTCTCGGCGTCGTCACCGAAGCCGCGGACGCGCTCGGCAGGCTCATCGCCCACGTCGCGACGTTCTCCATGGTCAAGACGGTGATCGTGGCCGGTGAGGGTGTGGAGCTGGCCCGCGTCGCCAAGGACGGTCTCGACCGGGCGCTCAGCGAGAACCGGCGCGGCCAGGCGAACTCGGTCGACGTGCTGATCGAGGTGGACGACTTTCGCGAATGGGCCCGTGGCGGCGCGGTCGTGGCCATCCAGAGTTACGTAACCGGCAGCGACTGATCAGCGGCCGCGACACCCCCAGTTGGAGAGAGCATGTATTTCGGCGGAGACTACAACCCCGAACAATGGCCGGAGGACGTCTGGCCGGAGGATGTCCGGCTGATGCGGGAGGCGAAGGTCAACCTCGTCACCGTGGGGGTCTTCTCCTGGGCCCGGCTTGAGCCGTCGGAGGGCGTCCACGACTTCGGCTGGCTCGATCGCGTCATGGACCTGCTGCACGACAACGACATCCAGGTCAACCTGGCGACCCCGACGGCCTCTCCGCCGCCCTGGTTCGGCCTGGCCCATCCGGACGCGATGCCGGTGCGGGCCGACGGGACCCGGCTCACCCATGGCAGCCGTGACACCTACTGCGTCAACGCGCCCGCGTACCGGGCGGCCTCGCGCCGCATCGCGACGGTGCTCGCCGAGCGGTACGGCGCCCACCCGGCGACCGCCATGTGGCACGTGCACAACGAGTACGGCACGAACTGCCACTGCGATCACTGCGCGACGGCCTTCCGCGCCTGGCTGCGTGACCGGCACGAGTCCCTCGACGCGCTCAACGACGCGTGGACCACGGCGTTCTGGAGCCAGCACTACTCGGCGTGGGAGCAGATCATGCCACCGCGGGCCACCCAGTACCGGTCGAACCCCGCCCACCTGCTCGACTATCGCCGCTTCTGCTCCGACGCCCTGCTCGCCCACTACCGCGAGCAGCGTGACATCCTGCGCGTCCATGGGCGGCAGCCGGTGACCACCAATTACGTCATGGCGGGGTGGACGCCGCTGGACCACTGGAAGTGGTCGGCCGAGGTCGATCTCGTGGGCATCGACCACTACACCGACGAGCCCGGCGACGGCGGGCTCGCCCAGGTCGCCTTCGCCTCCGACCTGGCCCGCTCCTGGGCGCGCGGGAAGCCGTGGCTGCTGATGGAGCAGGGCGTCGCGGCCATGTACACCCCTGATGGGACGCTCCCGCTGGAACCGGGAGAGCACGCGCGGCGCAGCCTGGAGTACGTGGCCCGCGGGGCCACCGGCGTGCTGCATTTCCAGTGGCGAGCCTCCCAGGGCGGGGCGGAGCAGTGGTACCAGGGCATGGTCCCGCACGCGGGCGCCGACAGCCGGGTCTTCCGCGAGATCGCCGACCTGGGCCGGACGCTCAGCGCCCTTCCGCCTGCGGAGCCCGCCGAGGCCGCCGAGGCCGAGGTGGCCATTCTCTGGGACGACGAGGCCGCTTGGGCGCTGCGGAACCCGGCCCTGCCCGTGACCGGGATGGACTTCCGCGCCTCGGTGGAGCAGGCGCACCGGGCGCTGTGGCAGCGGGGTCTCGCCACCGACTTCGTCCACCCTTCTCACGATATTTCGCGCTATCGGGCGGTGCTGATGCCGTCCCTGTACCTGATCTCTGACGAGGCCGTCGCCAACCTCACCGCGTACGTCGAGGGCGGGGGCACCTTGATCGTGTCGTACTTCAGCGGCATCGCCGACCCCGACACCCGCGTCCGGCTGGGCGGCTACCCCGGCGCGCTGCGCGACCTGCTCGGCGTCCGCGTCGAGGAGTTTCACCCCCTGGCCAGCCCCGTCGCGCTGTCCGACGGGACGGCCGGCGCCTTCTGGAGCGAGACCGTCCAGTTGACCGGCGCCACGGCGACCGTGACCTACGCCGGCGGCGGCCCGGCGGTCACCCGGCACCGGGCAGGCGCGGGCACCGCCTGGTACGTCTCGACCAGGCTGGACGCATCTGGACTCGCGAACGTCCTGGCACAGGCCGGCCTCTGACAGCGGTGGGCGCGCGCTTCCGTCGACCCGTCATGCAAGGTCAGCGCCGACGGCCGCCTGTTCGTTCCGCACTCCCGGACGTATCGCCGGCAGCGATGCCGGCTGCTCTCAGCGACGGGCCTGCCAGGTGCACAGGCAGGCCCGGTTGCCCTCGGGGTCGGCGAGCACCCAGAAGCTCGGCGCCTCCGCGTCGCTGACCAGCGTGCCGCCGGCCGCGAGCGCCGCGTCGATGCGTGGCTGGACCTGCGCAGGATCCACCCACACGTCGAGATGCCAGCGCTGGCGAGGTTCCTCGCTGTCGGACGTCTGGAACCACACGGTCGGCAGAACGTCGGCCGGGTCGCGGAGCTCGTCGCCGAAGCCGGGGCCGGACAGATGCTCCATCGCCAGCACCGCGGCCCAGAACGGCAGAATCTCCTCTCGGGCCGCGGTGTCGAGGGCGAGCTCGAGCCTGGAGACGTTCGAGGCTTCCAACTGAGCCCCGGCGTCGGCGGCGATGGAGGAGATGACGCGGGCCAACCGGATGTCGCGGTCCGTGACCGCGCGCTCGTCGTGACTGGTCAGCCGAACGTCTACGTGGGTGTAGCGCAGGTTGAGATCGGGATGATGATCCATCTCCTCGGCTGCCGCGCCGATGGCGTTGACGACCGACAGCCCGGCCGCGAAGTTCTTGGTGTGGATACGGGCCTGCAGGCCGCCGAGCAGGTATGCCCACCCGTCCAGCCCTTCGTCCGCGATCTGCTGTCCGGTCAGTTTGCTCATGAGGCATCCTCGCATGTCGAGCATCCTGGCGACGAGCCGGTACGGATCTTTACCAGGAGCACGCCGACGTTCTACGGGCGCGCATGGCGTGAGGCGGTCCTCAGCGGCCGTGGTGGTACTGGTGTGTCACCGCGTGACCCTTGCCGCGGGAGATCAGCCACTTGTTCACCGGTGTGGTCAGCACGAAGGCCACGAGCAACGACCCGGCCAGCGCCACCCAGAACAGCCAGTTGCCCAGGCCCGCGTCCATGGCGCCAGGCACGATCAGCATCACCCCGTTGTCCAGGATCTCCATCATCGCGATGGAGATGGTGTCCGCGGCCAGCGCCACCTTCAACGCGGTGCGGAAGTCGACCCCGGCCCGCAGCACGCCGCGCATGGTCAGTGCATAGCCGAACACGAAGGCCAACGCCACGGACAGAACCACGGTGGCGAGATTGGAAAGGCCGGCGGCGGTGCCGATGACCATGCCCAGAACCTCGCCGATGGCGCACCCCGTCAGGCAGTGCAGCGTCGCCTGCGCAGCCATCGCCCAGGTGGCCGTGGGCGCGGTGTGGTGATCGTGCTCCGCTGGGAGAGCGGGTTCCGGGGACTGGTGACCACTGTGGTCCATGATGATGCTCCTTAGTAGTGGAGTCAGCATCATACGAGTACGGGGTATATAAGGAAAGTGGGTGAGTGATGACACAAGTCGGCTGTCACGGCGGTTCAGGGCTGGGCCGGCATGATCGCCTCCTCCTATAGGGCATAGTAGTTCCGGCGCGGCCTCCTAAGCGTCGCGGGCGGCGGTTTCGCGTGCCGTGATCGCCCGCTTGAGCTTGATCAGCTCCTTGGGGGAGTTGACGGCGACGGCGCCTACCAGTACACCGTCCCGGGTGAACGCCACAGCGAAGCGATCTTCTTCCGGTGAGCCGGTGACGATGCTCGCCGAGTCCGCGAGATGCGGCAGTCCGGCCGTCTGGATGCGGGCGCCGTGCACATGGGTGGCGAAGTTCGGCACCTCCAGGAATGGCTGGGCGTTCTCCGGTCCGGCCAGGAGGTTGTGGGCGGCGACCGCGCCCTGCTCGTTGGCGTTGGACCAGTGCTCGACGCGCACCATCTCCCCGCCGAAGAGACCGTGCGGCCAGCGTGCGAGATCCCCTGCCGCCACGATGTTCTCGGTGCCCTGGGCGAACAGCGTCGGTTCGCACAGCACGCCGTCGTTCACGGCCAGGGCGCCGTCCAGCCATTCGGTGTTCGGCACCACGCCCATGCCGCCGACGACCAGGTCCGCGGCGAGGGAACGGCCGTCGCTGAGCAGTACCAGGCCACCGTCCACGGCGGTGACCCGCGCCTGGGAGACGAGCTCGACGCCGTTGCGCTCATGGTGCGCGGCCAGCCAGCGCGAGGCCTCCTCACCCAGCCCGGCATGCATGGGATACGGCGCGGCGTCGACCAGGGTGACCTTCCGGCCGAGCTGCCGAGCGGTGGAGGCCACCTCGCCACCGATGAACCCGCCGCCGATGACCACTACATGCTCATGTCCCGACTCCAGCTCCGCTCGCAGTGCCAGCGCGTCGTCGATGGTGCGGAGCCGGCGCACCCCGTCGAGCTGTCTCGGGCGTGCGCCGGTGGCGATGACCAGGCCGTCGTAGCCGAGCTCGGCGCCGTCGTCGAGCGTGACCGTCCGGCTTCGGACGTCAAGGTGTACGGCCTGCCGCCCACGCAGCCACTGGTCCCCGAGTTCCTCTGCGCCGGGGAGTGTGACGTCGTCGTCGCCGCGCAGCACGCTCTTCGACAGCGGCGGGCGGTTGTAGGGCACATGCGTCTCGGCGCCGACCAGTGTGACGTCGCCCTCGAAGCCCTCCCGGCGCAGCGCCTGCACGGCCCGGAGGCCCGCCAGGGATGCGCCGACAATGGTGATCCTGTCGAGTCCGCTCATGACTCGACAATACCCATACGGGGTATATGTCTCGCAATGTGACCTGAGTCTCCCAGGTCCCCGCCGCCTGCCCCTTGCCTCCGCGATCATCGCGGCGTACCCTCTCGCATGACCACTACCCGGTAGGGGTATGAACAGGGAGGCATGGCGATGAGCACGAGCACGTACAAGGTGTCCGGGATGACCTGCGGCGGGTGTGCCGGCAAGGTGACGACCGAGATCGGCAAGGTCGCCGGGGTCTCCTCGGTGGATGTCGAACTGGCGACCGGCCAGGTGACCGTGACCTCGGATGGCCCGCTCGACGACGAGCGGATCAGGGATGTCGTGGAAGAGGCCGGTTACGAGGTGGTCGCCGGCTGAGCACCGAGTCGATCCTTGATCGGGGCTCCCCTCCACGTAGGCACGGCGCCGCCCGGGCCACCGCGACAGCCACGTCTACGATCGCCGGTAGCATCGGCGGCATGATACGAGGTCTGGGCGAGCTCGAGTCCGCGATCATGGATCGGATGTGGGCCCGACGCCGGCCGGCCTCCGTCCGCGAGGTGTTCGAGGACCTCAAGCAGGAGCGGACGATCGCGTACACCACCGTGATGACCGTGATGGACAAGCTGCACACCAAGGGTCTGCTCAAGCGCCGGCCGGTCGGCCGGGCCTACGTCTATGAGCCGGTCGCCTCCAAGGAGGCGTACACCGCCGACCTGATGCGCACTGTGCTCGCGGGCGGCGGCAACCAGGCCGCCACGCTCGTGCACTTCCTCGAGCGGCTCACACCCGAGGAGGCCGCCGCGCTGGAGGCGGCGCTGCAGGTCTTCCCGCCCAAGGGGCGGCCGGCATGAGCGCCGCCGTGGTCCTGGCGCTCTACACGATCGTGGCCGCGATCTGGCTGCCCAGGCCCGGCTGGGTCGCGAGCTGGGCGGACCGGGCGCCGCGGCTGGCGATCGTGTTGTGGCAGGCGGCGGGCGTGTCGGTGGTCGCGTCCGCCGTGCTCGCCGCGCTGGCCTTCGCCGTTCCCGCCGACATGGTGGGGCACGGTCTGGCCGGGCTGTTCGAGGTGTGTGCCGCCATGCTGAACGACGGTTCCGGGCTGAGCGCGGGGGGCGTGGCGGTCCTGCTCGTGGCGGGTGCGGTGCCGGCAAGGGTGGCCTGCTGCGGTGCGGTTGTCCTGCTCCGAGCCGGGATGGAGCGTCGCGAGCACGCGGCGCTGCTCGCCCTGCTGGGCCGGCGCGACGCCGGCCTGGACGCGATCGTGATCGACCACGAGGAGAGGCTGGCGTACTGCGTGCCCGGGAGGCGCGCCCAGGCGGTCATCACCACCGGTGCGCTGCGCACGCTGGCGCCCGAGCAGGTCGCCGCGGTGCTGGAGCACGAACGGGCGCACCTGCGTGGCCGCCACCACCTCGCGCTCGCCGGTGCCGAGGCCCTGGCCAGGGCGTTTCCCGGCGTGCCGCTGTTCGAGCGGGGCAGGACGGAGATCGCCCGGCTGATCGAGCTGCTGGCCGACGACGTCGCCGCCCGCCGTCATCCCCGCGCGCAGCTCGCCGCCGCCCTGGTCCGCCTGGCCACCGGCCGGGTGCCCGCCGCCACGCTCGGCGCGGGCGGCGAGACGGCGCTCACGCGCGTGCGCCGCATGCTGAACCCCGAAGCGCCGCTCGGCCGCCGCGAGCGCGTCGCCGGGCTGCTGACGGTGGCGATGCTGCTCGTGGGCCCGGCGACGGTCGCGCTGGTGCCCGGCTTCAGCTCCTTCCTCGCCCACCACTGCCATTCGCTCCTCACGCTCTGACCTGCCGATTCCCTGTGGCGACAGGCCCGCCGGCTGCCCGGGAGCAACCCGGGCAGCCGATGTTCACGCTTAGAGCCGGGCGAGGATCTCCCTCATCTGCTCGACTTCGGCCTGCTGGGCGGTCTCGATGGTCTCGGCGAGCTCCTTCGCCTCCGGGTCGGAACCCTGTGACTGCTCGGTGCGTGCCATCTCGATCGCCCCTGCGTGGTGCATGATCATCAGGTGAAGGAACTGCTTGTCGAAAGCGGTGCCTCTGGCCTTCTCCAGCTTCGTCATGTCCTCCTCGGACATGATTCCGGGCATGCCGTGGCTCATGCCGCCGGAGGGCATCGGCTTGCCCCAGGCGGTGAGCCAGCCCTGCATGGTCCGGATCTCCGGATCCTGGGCCGCTCTGATCTTCTCCGCCAGGTCCTTGACCGCCTTGTCCGCGGCCCGGGTGCCGGCCAGGTCGGCCATGTCGACGGCCTGCTGGTGGTGCGGGATCATCATCTGCGCGAACATGACGTCCGCGTCGTTGGCCACGGCCTCCGGCCGCGCGCTCGCCGAGGTCGTGGCGGGTGCGCTGCTGGACATGGTGGAGGCGTCGTGTCCGCCCATGGAGCCGTTGTCCGTGCCTCCGCACGCCGTGAGCAGGGCCAGCACGGCTCCCGACGTGATCACGGCAGCGAAGTTCTTCCTGATGTCGATGAACATGGTGCTCTCTCCGGTGAACGAGGTACATGAGCCTGCGTCCCGGTCGACCGCCAGGTCGTCCGGGGATGGCTCGGCCTAAGTACGCATCACCGAGAGGCTCGCCAGGGGCGGTGCCAGGCGGCGCGGGGGCGACCTGGCCACCCCGCCGGCCCAGGTTGTGCTGCCGGCGATCTTCCGCGTCCACCGCCAGGCCGCCGCCTGTGCCGCCATGAGCAGCAGAACGACGACCGAGGACAGCACGGCCAGGCACACGACGGTCGGATCGAGCCATGGCGGTGATCCAGAACCGGCCGAGAGTCCGCCGGACGCGTCGGCGGACGGGATCGGCTCGATGGTGGTGCGGTGGATCGGCATCGTCTCGCCGGGCGCCGTCCTCGCCGCCTTGTCCGCGTCCGCCGGAGCGTGCGAACTCGAAGTGGTGGCCTGGCCGTGGTGCGAGGACACGTGCCCCAGCGTGTGCATGCCCCACACGCCCAGCGCGAGAACGACCGGCAGCAGCCATCGCAGCCAGGAAAGAGGCAGGCGCCGGGCCGATCCGCCCATGTGCCCCCTCCTCCCGCTGCCGCTGCCCGGTGTTCGAGAAACCGACCACCCGTCACGGGCGTCGAGTGCTGACAACTATGCCCGATAGTACTAAAGCGGTGCATCAGGCAGGCCCCGGCCCGCGGGAGGTCGGCCCGGTGGTCGGTCGCCGGCATCGCGGCTGGCGGACGATCGTGAAACGTCCGCCTGCTCAGCCGGGATCGGCGCAGAGTTGGGAGGTCAAGGCGGTGCGGGCCCACTCCTCCCACCTGTCCGGTGACCAGCCGCGGTCGCGGACGAAGATCAGGTAGAGCTGCGGGCTGAGCAGGCCGAACAGCAGGTCCGCCGCCATCTCGACGGAGAGGCCGGGACGGGCGTCGGGCTTGCCGGCCAGGGCTTCGGCCGCTGCGTACTGCACGGTGTAACGCGGGTCGGGGCCGTCCGGCCATTGCGCGGCGATCTCAGGGTCGGTGGCCGCGGCAGCAGCGATCAGCGGCATGATCGGGGCGACCCGGCCCAGGATCTCGCGGGTGCCGTGGACGTGCGCGCGCAGTTGCCCGGCTGCGGTGGGCTCGGCGCACGCGGCGCGGAACCACTCACGATCCATGGTGGCGACCGGCTCGGCGTCCCCGGCGATGGACATGTCGACCACGTCCTTGAACAGCGTGCGCTTGTTGTGGAAGACGAAGTAGACCGTCTGGACGGCCACGCCCGCCCGGTCCGCCACTTCCTGCAGGCTCGTCGCCCCGTAACCCTGCGCGACGAACAGCTCGCGAGCCGCCTCGACGATCTTCTCGCGGGTGCGGCGTGAGCGCTCGGCTCGCTTGTCCGTCCGCTTGACTCCATCCATGCGGCGAGTGTATCTCTAGTGCATGACACTAGAGTTCAACTCTAATAACTTGGCGGCGACGATGGACCAGCCCGCCGCCGCCCAGAGGCCCGACCTGGACGTGGCCCCGACGCAGCGAGACCAGGAGGAGGAGTCCGTCCACCGCGCGCTGGAGGCCTATTACCGCACCGGAAAGGCACCGTGGGACACCGGCGTGACGCCGCCCGAACTGGTCGCCCTGGTGGAGGGGCACGGCGCGCTGCCGCCCGGCCGCGCCCTCGAACTCGGCTGCGGCACGGGGACCAACGCCATCTACCTCGCACGGCACGGCTGGGAGGTGACGGCCGTCGACCTGATCGACAGCGCCGTCGATCAGGCCAGGGAGAAGGCCGAGGCGGCGAGGGTGGCGGTCCGCCTCCTGCACGGAGACGCCACCCGCCTCGGCGAGCTGGACGTGCCCGGCCCCTTCGACCTGTTCTTCGATCTGAGCTGCTACTGCGGGATCCCGCTGCACCGCCGTGACGCCTACGCCGCCGGGCTCACCCACCGCGCCGCTCCCGGGGCTCGGTTGCTGATGTTCGGGTACGGCCCCGAGCCGCTCGGCAATCCGATCCCCGAGGTCAAGTCGTGGGCGGCGGGCGTCACAGCCGACGAACTCCGCGCCAGGTTCACCGGCTGGGAGCTGCTCGACGTCACACCGGGCACCAACCCGGTGCCGACCTTCTGGTTCACGCTGCGCCGCGACGCCTAGCGATCTTCGGTCGCGGGTTTCCGTGCGGCATCTCGAACTGCCCTGGGCCGGTCATCTCCCCGGCCCGGAACGGACTGCCGAGATGACTGACCGATTGGACCGTTTCGGTCAGTTTGCCGTATAGCATGGCGGGGAGCCTAGGAGAGGAGTCGTCATGACGGAGGCGGGCAAGGGCGGGCGGGCCCTGGTGGTCGGACTCGGGGTCGCCGGCATCGCCACCGCGTTGCGGCTGTGCCAGGTCGGATGGCAGCCGGTGGTGGTGGAACGGGCGCCCGCGCGCCGCTCAGGCGGATACTTCATCGCTCTGTTCGGCGCCGGCATCGCCTCGGCCCGGCGGCTGGGCGTGCTGGAGGCCATGGGCGACCGCGGCGGCCCCGGCGTCGTCTCCTACGACGTCGACCGCAGGGGGCGCCGCCGTCCCGGGATGAACCCCTTCGCCATGGCCGCGGGCCCCCGCCCGCTGTTGCGCGGCGATGTGGAGCGGGCACTGTTCGCGGCGTTGCCGGACGATGTGGAGATCCGCTACTCCACCGTGCCCACCCACATCGCCCAGGACGACTCCGCGGCGGAGGTGACCCTGCACGACACCGCCGCGGACACCACCGTCACCGAGCGCTTCGACCTGGTGATCGGCGCCGACGGGATGCGCTCCACTGTGCGCGATCTCGTCTTCGGCCCCGAGGAGTACCTGCACCCGCTGAACTACATGGTCGGCGCCACGGTGCTGGACGGCCCGGTCGACGGCTTCGGCCCGCGCGAGGGCCTGACCCTGGCCGAGCCGGGCCGTTCGGTGTGGGCCTTCCCGTTCGCCGATCATGCCCCGAGCCTGCTGTTCTCCTACCGCACCCACGACATCGACGCCGAGTTCCGCCGCCCGCCGATCGAGTCCATCCGCGCCGCCTTCGGCCCCGAACCCACCGGCCCGCTGCTGGAGGGGCTGCTGACGCGCTATGAGCAGGCCCCCGACGCGCTGTTCGACTCGGTGCACCAGGTCAAGATGCCGCGCTGGCACCGGGGCCGGACCGTCCTGATCGGCGACTCCGCCTGGTGCGTCACCCTGTACGCGGGCATGGGCGCCTCCAGCGGCCTTGCCGGCGGCGAACTGCTGGGCACCATGCTGCAACGCCACCCCGGCGACGTGCCCGGCGCGCTACGGGCCTGGGAGACACAGATGAGGCCCTTCATCCACCTCCAGCAGGACAGTGCCCTGCCCGGACGCCGCATCTTCACCCCGCACGACCGCAAGGAGCATCTCCTGCGTGCGGGGATGATGCGCGTGATGCGGATGCCGGGCGTGGGCAGGGCCATGGGCAGGAGAATGTTGAACAACAAGGACATGCAGGCCAAGAACATCGACGTCGCCGCTCCCTGACCGGTTCCGGGCCAGGAAGCCGGCCGAGTCGCCGTCGAAGAGCCGCCGCGCCTGAAAGCCGTTGATGAGGGAGGCCGTTGCTGACGGGCCTGCTACCCGAGCGCGGCGGCGTTCACCTGTTCACACCTTCACACCGGACGGGCCGGCGAGCACGCCTCCGCGCTGTGTTGGTCAGCCGTGGCCGGCTGCGGAGACGGGGCGACGGCTCGCAAGACCTGCTGCGCCGCGTCCAGCAGGCGGCCCAGGTGCAGCGTGTCGGGGGCCAGAGCCGTGACGAGGATGGCGGGGCCCGCCAGGGGGGCCAGCACGGCCTGGCCGGTTGCCGGGTCCTCGCCGAGCAGCCGGGCGTGGGGCGGTTGCCGGTCCAAAGCCGGGTCGACGACGAGGATCTGGCCGACGGCGCGGTGGCCGGCAAGGACGGCGGGGCCGTCCCAGCCGGGTGCGCCGGCGCCGTACATCGTGTGCTGTTCCAGCAGGGAGCGTCCGTCGCGGCGGACGGTGAGGCGGGTGGCGAGCCGGCCCGGCGGCTCGCCGACACGGCCGAGGACGATTTCCTCACGCAGGAGGAGTCGTGCGGTCGCGGCCAGGTCGATGGTGCAGCTCTGGCGCAGGTTGCTGCGGGCGGCGGAGATGAGCGGCCGGGGCAGCCAGTGCAGGCTGGCCCGCTCGGCCACGGCCAGGCGCACGTCGTAGGCGGCGTGCTCGGTGGTGGGGCCGCGCAGGGCGATGGTGGCGGCGGCGGTGGTGATGTGCAGGTGGGCGTCGTGTTCGGCGGTGGCCTCGATGCGCAGCCGGTCGCCGCCGAGGGGGGCGCTCATGGTGCCGAGGATGCACACTCGTGCCTGGTTGCCGTGCGGGCGGGCGCGGCGCAGGTCGAAGGGGCCGTCACCGGCGAGGACGGGCAGGACGGTGGCGTCGCGCGCGCGGGTCGCCCGGATGCGGGCGGTGGCGCGGACGCCGGGCGCGGTGCGCTGGGCCGCTGCGGGCGGAGAGGGCGCGAGGGTCATGCGGGGCCACCGCTCCAATCGGCCAGGCGCCGGCGGACCCAGTCGGCCACGGGTGTGATGCCGCCCGGGGTCTTGACCGCGGTCAGGACAGTGGGCAGGTCGCCGCGCTGGGCTTTGGCGTCGCGGGCCATGGCCGCCAGGTCGGCGCCGACGTGGGGGGCGAGGTCGGTCTTGTTGATGACGAGCAGGTCGGAGGCGGTCAGGCCGGGGCCGCCCTTGCGGGGGATGTCATCGCCGCCGGCGACGTCGATGACGAAGATCTGGGCGTCGGCCAGGCCCTTGGAGAAGGTCGCGGTGAGGTTGTCGCCGCCCGATTCGACGAGGATCACATCGAGCGGGCCGAGGTGGTCCTCCAGGTCCTCGACGGCTTCGAGGTTGGCGGAGATGTCGTCGCGGATGGCGGTGTGCGGGCAGGCGCCGGTCTCGACCGCGGTGATGCGCTCGGCGGGCAGGACGGCCTCGCGCAGCAGGAACTCGGCGTCTTCGCGGGTGTAGATGTCGTTGGTCACGACGGCGATGGACAACTCCTCGCGCAGCGCCCGGCACAGGGCGGCGACGGTGGCGGTCTTGCCGGAGCCGACCGGCCCGCCGAGGCCGATGCGCATGGCGCGACGGCGGCCGCCGGGACGCTCGAAGGAGCCGCCGGGGCCGTGGACGTGGCCTTCGGGGAAGGTACCGCTGTGGTGGAGATGCATGGCTGCTCCCGGAGGGTCGAAGGCTTGGTCAGGAGGCGAACAGACGGACGGGGCGGGCGGCGTGCTGCTCGGCGGCGATGTCGAGCAGCGGCGCCGAGACGGCCGGCAGCGCGGCGGGCCCGTCGGCGTGGACGCGCTGTGCGGCCTCGGCCGCCCGGGCCGCGACGTGGTCGACGTCGGCGGCCAGGCGGGCCAGGACGGCGGCGGCGTCGAAGGGGTCCAGCCGCAGCAGGCGGACGGTCGCGGTGACCGGGCCGCCGACGCTCTCGTACGCCGCCACGTACGCGGCGTCCAGCGGGGTCAGTCCCGCGCGGCGGGCCGCCACGCCGAGGACCACAGGCTGGTGAGCGCCCCGCGGCCGTGCCGCGGCGAGGGCGTCGAGCTCGGCGCAGGGCCAGGCGGCCCGGGAGGCCCGCAGCAGTTGCCGCCCGAGCCTGCGCGACGTCTGCCGCAGGGTGGGGGCGGCCGTGCGGGCGTCGGCCGCCTCCTCCAGCAACAGCGGGTCGTACCCGGCCGCGGCCGCGGCCGCGAGCCCTGCCGCGACCAGGCCGCTGGTGTGCAGCCGGCCGCGGCAGAACTCCTGCAGGCTCGCCACGTCACGCACGCGTCCCGCGGTGACGGCCGCCTCGGCCCCACCGGAATGGGCGTGCCCCCCGGCGGGGAAACGGCCGTCGGCCAGGACGAGCAGGGCGGCGCGGCTCATCGTGCGTGGCTCACCTTTCGTTCACGTCGGTCGATCCTCGTGGGTCACCCGTCATGGGGCTGTCACGGCGGTCGATCCGGTGGCGGTGATCAGAAGAGGAAGTACCGCTGGGCCATGGGCAGCGTGTCGGCGAACTGATTGCCGTCGACGAGCTGGTCGTCGATCTCGGCCTTGACGTCCTTGGCCTCCGCTCCGCCGATCTCCACCTCGAAGGTGTCGGGATCGATGCGGATGGCGGGGCAGGCGTTGTTCTCCCGCATGTCGGCCTTGAAGACCTTGCGGGTGTCGCGGATCGCCTTGAACTCCTTGCTCACCTTGACCCGTTCGGCCAAGCCGGCCCTGATGGCCTGTTCGGTGACGAAGTTGACCGCGTTGGCGCCCGGCGCCCGCCCCGTGGCCCCCCACATGGGCCGGGGCAGGACCGGCTGCGGGGTGGTGATGGAGGCGTTGGCGTCGCCCACCTGCGCGTAGGAGATCTGGCCGCCCTTGATGACCCGATGCGGCTTGACGCCGAAGAACTTCGGCTCCCACAACACCAGGTCGGCGAGCTTGCCCACCTCGACCGAGCCCACTTCGTGATCGATGCCGTGCGCGATGGCCGGGTTGATCGTGTACTTGGCGACGTAGCGGCGGGCGCGGTGGTTGTCGGCCCCGGCGTCGCCGGCCCGGTCGCCCTCCAGCGGGCCGCGCCTGGCCTTCATCACGTGCGCGGTCTGCCACGTCCGTATGATCATCTCGCCGATGCGTCCCATCGCCTGGGCGTCCGACGACATGATCGAGATGGCGCCGAGGTCGTGCAGGATGTCCTCGGCGGCCATCGTGGAGGGCCGGATCCGCGACTCGGCGAAGGCCAGGTCCTCCTCCACCAGCGGGTTGAGGTGATGGCAGACCATCACCATGTCGATGTGCTCCTTGACCGTGTTGACGGTGAAGGGGCGGGTGGGGTTGGTGGAGGCGGGCAGCACGTTCGGCAGGCCGGCCATGGTGATCATGTCGGGGGCGTGGCCGCCGCCGGCGCCCTCGACGTGGAAGACGTGGATCGGGTGGTCGCCGATGGCCTCGATGGTGTCGGCGACCGCGCCCGCCTCGTTCAGCGAGTCGGCGTGCAGGGCCAGCTGGACGCCGGTCGCCCGGCATACCTCCAGGCAGCGGCGCAGGACGGCCGGGGTGGCCCCCCAGTCCTCGTGGATCTTGAACCCGAGGACGCCGGCCTCCACCTGGTTGTAGAGGGATTCGGTGGACATGGTGCTGCCCTTGCCGAGCAGCCCGATGTTGACCGGGAAGGCGTCCAGCGCCTCGAACAGCCTGGCGATGTGCCAGGCGCCGGGCGTGACGGTGGTGGCGGTGCTGCCTTCGGCGGGGCCCGTGCCGCCGCCGATCAGGGTGGTGACCCCCGCGGCGAGGGCCTCGCGGACCTGCTCGGGGCAGATGAAGTGCACGTGGGTGTCGATTCCGCCCGCGGTGAGGATCTTGCCGTTGCCCGCGACGACCTCGGTCTCGGGGCCGATCAGGAAGTCCGTGGCCCGCTCGTGCCCGTCGTGCAGGCGGTCCATGGTCTCGTCGTTGTAGGCCTTGCCGAGCGCGACGATCCGGCCGTCGCGGATGGCCACGTCGGCCTTGACGACGCCCCAATGGTCCAGGATGACCGCGCCGGTGATGACGGTGTCGGGTGGCTGCGGGGCGCCGAACTTCGCGGAGTCGCGCGGCGCGCACGACTGCCCCATCGACTCGCGGATCACCTTGCCGCCGCCGAAGATGACTTCGTTGCCGCTGCGTCCCGGGCCACCCGACCAGTCCTCGCTGATCTCGATCCGCAGGTTGGTGTCTGCCAGCTGGATGCGGTCCCCGACGGTCGGGCCGAACCGGTCGGCGTACTGCGTCCGGGTGAGGGGCTGCTCTATCGGCGGGATCTCCGGTCCCGGCCCGCCGTCCCGCGACGATGCCTCCGCCACCGGCTCGGCGGGCTGGTCCGCCGATGTGTCCGTCAGGGACTCATCCATCGAGCCGCCCTCCGACCTCGCCGCGCAGGCCGGCGACGATGCGCCTGCCCTCGATGGGCACGAGCTGCACCGTCCGGGTGCATCGGGGCTCGAACCGGATGGAACTGCCGGCGGGAATGTGCAGGCGCTTGCCGTAGGCGGCGGAGCGGTCGAAGCTGAGGCGGGGATTGGCCTCGTAGAAGTGGTAGTGCGAGCCCACCTGGATGGGACGGTCGTCACTGTTGGTGACGGTCACCGTCGTGATCTCGCGACCCTCGTTGAAGGCCACCTCCGCGGCGCCCTCAGGATGGTCGATCTTCCCCGGATGGACCAGCGTCTCCGCTTCCGCCTCGGCGAAGGGGGCACGGATGGTGACCAGCTTGGTGCCGTCGCGGAACGTCGCCTCGATCTGGATGTCGGTGATCATCTCAGGGACGCCCTCCATGACGTCGTCACGGGAGAGGATCTTCTCTTCGGCGGTCATGAGCTCGTGAACTGATTTGCCGTCCCGGGCCGCCTCAAGCACATGCGCCGTGATCAGCGCGACCGCCTCCGGGTAGTTGAGGAGAACTCCCCGCTCCTTCCGCTTGCGGGCCACGTCCGCGGCCACATGGATCAGCAGGCGTTCCTGTTCGTGCGGAGTCAGATGAATCTCGGCCACCTCACCTTCGCTCTGCTCCCGGGGGTCGTCCCGGGACTGGGCGATCACCACCGTCCTGCGCACCGAACGTAACGTGACGATCACTGACGGTGATATGGCGCAGCGGTGAGGGGTGCGTTGCCACGGCGGCGAGGAGATCTCCGGCAGCGGGGGTGAGCCGGCGGCCGTGGCCACCGGCGACCGCGCTCCGGCCGGCCGGTGAGACGCTCGATGTCGGGCCTGACCAGGCACACCGGATTCCCGGATGGCTCGGAGGGCGGGGTGAGGCCCTGGGCGCGCGTTGCCGGGGTCGCGACCGTAGCCGCGACACCTCGGCGAGCAGGCCGACCTGCGCGAGCGGCTGCAGCAGCCGGAGCCGGCCTCCGCGGCACTCCCGAAGATCAGTTCAGCAGCGGTACGAGCTGCTCCTCCTCGTAGTCCAGGTGGGCCTCCACCTCCTGGGTGAGCCGGTTCACCCCGCTCAGCAGGGTCTCAGGGGCGACATCGTCGGCGGCCAGCAGCGCCTGGAGCTCGTCGAGCAGCCGTGCGACCACTTCGTGCTCGGCTCGCAGCCGTGCCATCACCGCGGCCAGCTCCGGATGGCGGCTCTCCAGGTCCGGGAACATGTACGCGTCCTCCTTCGAGTGGTGGCCGTGCAGACCCTGGCACATGGTCAGGCAGTTGACGCGCAGCTGCGCGGCCACGCGGGGCCCCGACCGGGCCGCCTCCGCGCGGATGAGGGCCAGCTCGCGGCGGAAACCGTCGTGCATGGTGATCAGCGCGTCGCCGAGAGCGCCGGCGGGCGGCCGGAAGGCGATCGGCATCAGCGCCACCACCGGCAGGACACGGCCCGACTGTTCCTGGTACCTGCCCCACCCCGGGTCCGCCTCGACGGCGCGGGCGAACACGCGCTCGCGTTCCTCGCCCTCTAGTACGACCGCCTTGGCCTGGTACGTCCAGACGCCGTCCTCCACGGTGACCTGCGGGTTGGCGAGCAGGTTGTGATACCAGGCCGGATGCCGGGGCGAGCCGCCGGCCGAGGCGATGACGAGCATGCGGTCGCCGTCGGGCAGGCAGCCGAGCGGAGTGGTGTGCTCGGCGCCGGTCCTGGCGCCCACGGTGGTCAGCAGGAGCAGGCGGGCTCCTTCGAAGGGGCCGCCGACCTGGCCCTTGTTGGCGCGGTATTCGTCGATGATCTGCTGGTTGAAGTCCATGGGCATGCTGAGTCCGGCTCCTTGTTGCGGGTGTCGACGACATGGGAGACCCGCACGGGCATGCCGAGGCGAGCGGGTGCTACGACACCGCAAGGGGCATGGGACGACGCGCGGGCGCGGTGTGCTCAGGCACGACCGACGGTGTGAGTGGCCACGGTGTCATCCCCTTTGATTCGGCGCCTCCATGCCTCCGTCCGTCCTCCCGGCGGCGACACGCGACGCGGCGGCTATTACGCCCACATTCCGAAAGATGTGTCAAGCCGTACGAACTCCGCAGCGGCCCGCCTTTCAGTGGCGAAGCCGCCAGGAGGCCGCACGCCCCCGAGCCCCGTGCACCAGGCTGAGGGACAGCGCGGCGAGGCCGAAGGCGGCCAGCATGATGACCGCCATGGAGACCGTGCGGCCGTTCCCGAGGAGACCCGACAGGGGGGAGGCGGCCGCGCCGAGGATGAACTGGCTGCCGCCGAGCAGGCCGGAGGCCGCTCCTGGAGCGTCGTGGCCGAGTGACTGGACGATGGTCGTGGTGGCGGGCAGCGCCGTGCCCAGGCCGGCGACGGTGACGAACAGGCAGGCCCAGGTGACGGCGAAGGAACCGCCGGTCGTGGCCAGCGACGCGACGAGGGCCGCCGTACCGGTGCCGGACACGGCCAGCCCCGCGACGAACAGGGTGCCTGCCCGGACGCGGGCGGACAGGCGGCCGAACAGGACGCTGGAGGCCAGCATGCCGAGGGCGTTGGCGGCGAAGACGAGACTGTACCGCGTGGCCGAGAGGCCGTAGACGTCCTGGAAGACGAACGTCGAGCCGGCGATGTAGGTGAAGAGCGCGGCCCCGTTGAAGGACGAGGCGAGCACGTACCCCACGAGGGCGGGCCGCCCGGCGAGCATCGCGATGGCCTTGACCACGCCGCTCACCCCGCCCGATCGCCTGCGGGCGGCGGGCAGGCTCTCCGGCACCCAGGCGAGGAGCCCCGCGATCAGCAGGACGCCGAAGCCCGCCAGCGCGGTGAAGACGAGGCGCCAGGAGCCGATGCCGAGGATGGCTCCGCCGAGCACCGGCGCGGCCACCGGGGCCATGAACACGATCGCGGACAGGGTCGCGAAGCGACGACCCGCCTCCGGGGTGCCGTGGAAGCGGTCGGTGAGCACGGCCCGGGCGACCACCATGCCCGCCGCCCCGGCGACACCCTGCAACAGCCGCGCGGCGTCGAAGATCTCGATGCTGGGGGAGACGGCGCAGGCCAGCGACAGCACCGTGAACAGCGCGGCGCCGGCCAGCAGGACGCGGCGGCGGCCCACCGCGTCGCTGACCGGGCCCAGGAGCAGCTGCCCGGCGGCGAGCCCGACGAGAAAGGCCGTCAGGGACAGCTGGACCGAGGAGGCCGGGGCGCCGAAGGCTCTGGCCAGGCCGGGGAAGCCGGGCGCGTACATGTCGACGGCCAGGGGAGCGACCGCGGTGAGGCCCGCGAGCACAAGAATGAGCCGGCCGGTGTGCTTCCGGCCGGTGGCACCACTGTGTCGGCACGCCGCCCGACAGACCTGGCCCGCGATCGCTGTCTCCGCTCCGGCACGCCGGTGATCATCGGCGGTGAAGATTATCCATGGTTCGCCCGAAGAATGACACCACTGGTCATGGATGATCTCTCCGACTACCATCGGCGCTGACCGCCCAGGACACATCTGTCAACGTTCAGGTCGCGAGGCCGTCACACGTACCGCCGGCCCGTGACCGGCAACCCGGCAGCTCTTCCAGCAGGCTCGTCCTTCCCGGCGGAGGGTTGTTCGTTCCACCACGTCCGCGCCGCGGCATGCCGCGCTGAAGGAGGACGGATGCGTACATCCGACATCTACCTGCGCAGTATCGGCGTTCATCTGCCACCGGTGGTCAGCATCGAGACGGCCGTCGCCGAGGGCCGCTATCCGGCCGGCGAGATGGAGTACTTCCGCCTGCGCGGTGCGGCGGTGGCGGGCGACGTACCGGCTCCGGAGCTCGCGCTGCGGGCCGCCCGGCACGCGTTCGGGCGCTCCGGCGGGATGTCGCCGCGCGACCTGGACCTCATGCTGTACGCCGACGTCTGGCATCAGGGGCCGGAGGGCTGGCAGCCGCAGTACTACCTCCAGCAGCACCTGGTCGGCGGCGACGTCCTGGCCGTCGAGCTGCGGCAGGGATGCTGCGGGATGTTCGGCGCGCTGCAGCTCGCCGCCGGGTACCTGCGGCCGGGCGGCACGGCGCTGCTGGTCGGGGCCGACAATCACGGCAGCCCGCTGGTCGACCGGTGGCGCATGATCGAGGGCTACGTGGTGGGCGACGCCGGGTGCGCGCTGCTGGTCACCACGGACCCGGGCTTCGCGCAGGTGCGGTCGGTCAACGTGACCGTGCTGCCGGAAGCCGAGTCGGTCAACGACGGCGGGGTGCCGATGTTCCCGCCGGACGCGACCGTGGGCCGGCCGCTCGACTTCGCCGCCCGGCACCGTGAGTTCCGCAAGCGACTGCTGGCCCGCGACGGCGCCGGCGTCATGCTGGCGATGCAGAGGGCGCTGATGGAGCTGGTGGAACGGACGCTCAAGGAGGCGGGGATCACGCTCGACGAGGTGGAGCGCGTGGCGTTCCCGCACGGGCGCTGGGACAACGTGGAGGAGCGGGCGAGCTGGTTCGGGCTGACCCTGGCCGACACCACCTGGGACTACGGCGCCGGCATCGGGCATCTCGGGGTCAGCGACCAGTTCGTCGCCCTCGACCACCTGCTGGCCGACGGGGCGCTGGCCCCCGGCGACTACGTGCTGCTCATCGGGGTGGGTGCCGGCAAGACCCTGGCCTGCGCCGTCCTGCAAATCCTCGACATCCCCGCGGAGTACGCCTCCGAAGGGCCCGGCGGCGCCCGTCCCACGGACGACCCGGCCGGCCACAGCTGACGCGCAGGCAGCCCGGCGAGCTCGGCCGCCGGCCGCCGTCACAAGCCGGAGCCGCTCACGACAGGCCCGTCAGTCCCGCAACCGGGCGGCCCTGGCATGCAGGTAGCGCTGCTGGGGAAAGCTCATGGCGCGCCTGGCCGCCGCCTCGTACGCGTCCCGCGCCGCCGCCAGGTCGCCGGCCATCTCCAGCAGGTGCGCGCGGACGGCGTACATTCGGTGATCACCCGCGACGCGCCCGTCGGAGCGAAGTCCTTCGAGGCGTTCGAGGCCGGCCTCAGGGCCGCGGGACATGGCCACGGCGACGGCGTGGTTGAGCGCCACCATGGGATTGTCCGACATCCGCATCAGCAGCTCGTACAGCGCCGTGATCTGCGGCCAGTCGGTCTCCTCCGCGCTCCGCGCCTCGTCATGCAGAGCCGCGACGGCGGCCTGCAGTTGATACGGTCCCGGCGGCCCCTGAGTGAGTGCCGCGGTGACGAGCTCGACGCCTTCCTCGATCTGGGCGGAGTTCCAGAGGCTGCGATCCTGCTCGGCCATCGGGATCATCGCCCCGTCAGGACCGGTGCGTGCCTGCCGCCGGGCGTCGGTGAGCAGCATGAGCGCGAGCAGCCCGGCCACCTCGGGGTCGTCCGGCAGCAGCCGGTGGACCATGCGGGTCAGCCTGATCGCCTCCGCGGCCGGCTCCGCCCGCTGCAGATCGGGCCCCGACGTGCTGGCGTATCCCTCGTTGAAGACGAGGTAGAGCACGTGCAGCACCACGCCGAGCTGTTCGGCGCGCTCGGACGCGCGTGGCAGGCGAAACGGCACGCCGCTGTCCTTGACGCGCTGCTTGGCGCGGGTGATGCGGCGCGTCATGGTGCCTTCGGGGACCAGGAACGCGCGGGCGATCTCCGCGGTGGTCAGGCCGCCGACCGCCCGCAGCGTGAGCGCGATCCGGGACGTCGGCGACAGCGACGGGTGACAGCACATGAACAGCAGCACGAGCGTGTCGTCCGAGGCGGCGAGCGGCTGGTCGGCAGCCGGCGCCAGCCAGTCGCCCGGCAGTGCCCTGGCGGCCATCGCGTCCTCGCGGCGCCGGCGAGCCTGCTCGCTGCGGAGCAGGTCGGTCAGCCGGCGCGCGGCCACTGTGATCAGCCAGGCCCGCGGGTCGTCCGGCAGGCCCTCCTCGGGCCACTGCGTGGCGGCGGCCAGCAGTGCCTCCTGGACGGCGTCCTCGGCAATGTCGAAATGCCCGTACCGGCGTACGAGCGCGCCGAGGACCTGCGGCGCCAGCTCGCGCAGCAGGTTCTCGGCCGCGGCGGCGTCGATCAGAACCCCATGTCTCCGGCGGACTCGCTGACGGGCCGGATGTCGGCGTAGGCGTCGTTGTAGGTGTCGCCCGGGTACGGGCACTGTCCCAGGCGGCCGGCGATCTCGGTGGCCCGGTCGAAGCTCTCGCACTCGACGATCCAGTAACCGGCCAGGACCTCCTGGGTCTCGGCGTAGGGGCCGTCGGTGACGAAGCCGGCGCCGCCGCGGGATCCGAGCCTGCGGGTGTGTACGGGCGCCGCCAGCGCACGGGTCTCGACCAGTTCGCCGGACTCCTCCAGCTCCCGGTTGACCGTCTCCATGAACTCCACCATGGCCGCCACGTCCTCCTGCGCCCAGGCCGGCTTGCCGGTGTCCTTGCCCGACATGGCGTCGTAGTCCTGCTGGGAGGCGTACGAAAGGATCATGTACTTCATCGGTTTCCCTTCTCTCAGCAGGGACGTCGGAGCCGAGTCGCCGTTCCGGACATCGTCCCGCGGCCCCAGCCTGCCCGCGTCGCGCCAGATGCGCCACCGGACACTTGCCGGCTCTAGATATTCCTTGACACGAATATTCGTTGTGGAGAATACTTCTCTGCATGGACGCACTCCTCACCGCACTGGCCGACCCGGCCCGCTGGCGGCTCGTGAGCCTGTTGGCCGAGCGGCCCCGGCCGGTCGGCGTCCTCGCCCAGCTCGCCCAGGCGCGCCAGCCGCAGACGACCAAGCACCTACAGACCCTTGAGCGTGCCGGCCTCGTCACCTCCCACCGCACCGGCCGGCGCCGCGTCTACGCGCTCCAGCCCGCCCCCCTGCGCGACCTGGCGGCCGCCCTCGGCCGGCTCGCCGACACCGCCGACCAGGCCGGCGGCCCGCGCGAGACGTACGACCGCTACGGGCTCAGCCTCGACGCGGAGCGGTTCGCCGCGAAGGAGCCGGGATGGGCCGACGGCCGCTCGTTCCGGTTCTCCCGGTCGCTGACGGGACCCCCCGAGCTGGTCTGGCGCCACCTCACCGAGGCGCCCCTGCTCGTCCGCTGGTGGACGCCTGACGACCTGCGCGTCTCCGAGCTGGTGTTCGAGGCGCGACCGGGTGGGCGGATCATCCACGAGTACCGCGACGCCGAGGACGCCGACGGCTCCGACGTGGTCGCCGGGCGCGCGGAGGGCGTCGTGGACGACGTACGCCCGGGGGAGCGCCTCGCGTACCGGCTCTCCCCGCTGCTGCCCGACGGGAGCCTCGCCTTCACCTCGCACGTCGACCTCGACCTCCGGCCCAGCAGCACCGGCACGGACCTGGACGTCCACTGGCGGATCACCGGCAGCACCGTCGGCTCCGCGGACTTCATCGCAGGCATCGAGATCGGCTTCGGCCAGAGCCTCGACAAGCTCGCGGCGACCCTCGCCGCGCACCTGCGCGACACCGAGCACGACACCGATACAAGGAGCACGCAATGACCAACCCGACCGGTCGCAGGGTGACCGCCAACCTCAGCCTCTCCCTCGACGGGCGTTACCACGGTCCCGGCGGGCCCAGCGATTTCGGGGCGTTCGCTCCGTATGTGATCACGGAGGTCGCGCGAAACCACATGAACCGCATCTGGGAGGGCGCGACGACGGCGCTGCTCGGCCGGATCAACGCCGAGGGGTTCATGGGGTTCTGGCCGTCGGTCGCCGCCGACGAGAACGCCGATCCGCGTGATCGCGGATACGCCACGTGGCTGGTCGACACGGAGAAGGTGGTCCTCTCGACCACCTTGACCGAAGCCCCGTGGGAACGCACCCGCGTGGTCAACGCCCCCGCCGCGGACGTCGTCACCGACCTCAGGACCACCGGTGCGGGCGACATCCTCGTCAACAGCAGCCCGAGCGTCATCAAGCCGCTCCTGTCGGCGGACCTGCTCGACCGGCTGTACCTCATGATCTGCCCCGAGATCACCGGAGGCGGGCAGCGACTGTTCGACGACGGCCTGCCGGCTTCGAAGTGGACCCTCACCCACCAGGAGACCGGCGAGCTGGGTGAGATCGCCATGGTCTACGACCGGGTCCGCTGAGCCGGCCGGCCGGCCGCGCACCCGCCACGACTTGATCAACTTCTTGGTGGCTCGCTAGTCTTGGGCGCTTTGACGGCTCCGCCCCCCAAGAGATGGCCATGCGTCGCCACCGTTTCGGCAGGATCGCCGCCCTGATCGCGCTCGGCTACCTGGCCGCAGTCATGGTGCTGGGCGCCTTCGCGCTGACCACCGGCCGGGGCGAGCTTCTCTGGAACGTCGTCACCCGCGACTCCGGTATGAGCTGGTTCCCCGGCCTCGGCGAGGACACAATCAGCGTCTCGTGGGGGCCGGCAGTCGTCCTGATCCTCATCGGGGCACTTCAGGCGTGGGCCCTGTGGCAGGTGCTGCGCGGGCGGGCCCGCGGCGAACCGGCGCCCCGGGGCGGGACGGTCGGCCTGCTGCGGCTCGCCCTGTACCTGGGCGTCGGCAACGGCCTGATCGGCATCGCGAGCGCTCCGCTGGTTCTCGCCTGGGAGATTCACTGGTTCTGGTCGGTGACGGGGATCGTCTCCGGTCTCGTGCAGCTGGCCATCGTGGGGCTGTTCTTCCTGGTGCTCCGTGACACCGTCTCCCGCGGGCCGCGGCTGTTCTCGCTCGTCGTCGGGACCGTCGCCGGCGTGAGCAGCATCGGCCAGGAGATCACGGGGGTTTTCGACCTGTACTCCGTCGCGAGGATCTTCGCTCTTGCCGATGGGTACGGCTATGTCTGGCTGGCGTGGTCCGTGTCGATCCTGGCAGCCCAGGCCAGGGATCCCCGCTGGAGCGCGGCGACCGTCCGGACAGGCGTCATCGCGCAGGTGCTGGCCGTTCTCCAGCCGAACGGGGTCGTCTCCTTCGGCGGCGGCGGGTTCCCCGACATCTTCAGGGTCTATGCGCTCCTCGGCGCTGTCAGCGTCTTCGGGCTGGTGTGGGACGCCCGGACCGCCCACGAGCTGGCGAACCCCCTTCCACCGCCGGTATCCCGGCAGGCGCCGGCGCGGCCGGCGGCCAGGCGGTGGCCGCTGCCCGCCGTGGCGATGGTGCTCCCGCTGATCCCCGCCGCCGTCAACCTCGCGCACGGCAGGTATCTCTGGATCGGCCCGAGGGGCGTCGTCGAGGAGACCGTCCGCCTGAACGGGGGCAGCGGGAACGCCCTGATGTGGCTCGTCCTGGACGTCTTCGTCGGCGTCGGCGGCCCGGCGCTGCTGATCCTGGCCGCCGTCCTGCGCCGGACCCGCCACGTCGTGCGGATCGCGGCGCTGGCGCTGACCATCGCCGCGGCCGTGGGCTTCGTCAGCGCGCTCACGGCGACGCCGGTGTCAGGAGAGTTCGGCGACTTCTTCTACGAAGGCACGCAGATCTATCCGGAGGGGCTGTTCTCCCAGGGAGAGGATGGTGAGCTCTTCTTCGGCATCTCCCCGTCGTGGTACAGCGCGGCCTTGCTCGCCTCCGCCCTGCTCCTGCTGTCGCTGTACCCGGCCGCGCCCGCCCGGCGCGTACGCCACCACGTGCTGCCGGCCGGGCTCGCCACACTGGTCGCGCTCGGTTTCGTGCCCGTGGCCGACCAGGCTCGCGGCCCGGTCACCGCGGCCGAGGACTGTGATCCGCGCGAGACGTGGGCGCGCGAGCCCAAGCGGCCCGAGCTCACCCGGGACCAGCGATTCGTGTGCTCCCTCCGGCAGGCCGACCTGATCACGTTCGCCGCCGCCACGCCCGACGCCGTGATCCTCGCCCACGCCCGCCGGCTGTGCGGCATCTACACCCGCAACGATCCCCAGGAGATCGCCCGCCTTCAGGCGACGGAGGGGCTGAAGCGCGACGCCCTGACCCACCCGCTCGCGGAGATCTGCCCCAGCGCCCGCACCGCGGTCGAGGCCGCGGCCGCCAGACAGGACCGGGAGGTGCGGGAGTGGCAGGCCGACGCGCAGCGCATGTGCGACTCGAGCCCGCGCCACCGCCCGCTCGTCAAGCCGGCCACGGCGATCCGCATGAAGGAGCCCCAGTGGACGGACTACGGGGTCGTGGAGACGTACGAGTCGACCGAGGACGGCGGGGACCCGTTCGAGGACGACTCGCTCGATCAGGCCGGGGCCGACGGCCTGGTGACCGCCCTCCCCGGCCGCCTCATGATCCGCACGCACTCCGACTACCGTCTCTGCGTCACGGTGGAGACCTACAGCCGCCGTCCGCCGGTGGAGACCAAAGGCTGGGACCAGGTCGTCGAGGTCGGCTACGAAAGCCCCACCGGCGAGATCGTGCTCAGGGACGACATGAGCGGGACGAAGTTCCCCGACCTGTCGCTCGACGGCCGCGCGGGTCACTACCGGGTCCGCGTGCACTACGACTGGTTCAGGTGGCAGGGACCGCACGAGGGCGGCGGCCAGCGCCTGCTGATCATGGCGTTCCCCGGCAAGGGGGACAAGCCGATCACATACCGCAAGCCGCCCAAGCGGTGAGCACGCCTGCCGAGGAGTGGCGTCAGGGGCCGTCCCTCATCAGGAACGAGCAGCTGCGCCGCTGACCGGATCGGGCTGGGCAGGGTCCGATCGCACGCCGGCTATCGCGTCTATCGCCACGGAGGAGGTTGGCCGGGCCTGCGCGCTCTACAGGCCCGCATGCCTGATCTGGACCTGAGCGTGGTCCTCATCGCGATCGCCGACCACACCGAACGCCGAGTGGGCTCCTCGACGGCCTTCTCGACGAGATGACGGACCGCGGTTTCCCCGGCTAGCGGAGGCGGGCAAGGACCGGGGGCGATCGCGATGCGCCGCGCCGGTCAGTCGTCCAGCAGGATGGCCTGCACGGGGCAGGCGCGAGCCGCCTCCTCCACGGCGGGCTGCAGCGCGTCGGAAGGCGTGGCCTCGTACACCAGCTCGTCATCGTCGTCGAGGGCGAACACCTCCGGGGCGGCGAACACGCACTGGGCGTGGGTCTGGCACAAGGCCATGTCGACACGGACACGCATCATGAGTCCTTCTCAGCTGTGGGGTTGAACCGGGAGTACTTGCCGAAGGACCACCGTTGCGGGATGCCACCGGAAATCTGGACGGCTCGTTCGACGTCGAAGTCGATCAGCCGTTGGGCGCCGGGCACCCCTGCCGCCCGCTCCGGGTCCCAGTCGACGCGGGCGCGTCCGGTCAGGTGCAGGGTGTGACCGTTCTCCCAGTCCAGGAACAGCAGCCCGCAGCGCGGCTCGAGTTCGAGGTTGCCCAGCGTCATGTACATCGAGTTGCCGGCGTAGTCGGGCCAGGTCAGCCGGCGGCTGCCGGCCACCGTGACGAATCCGGGGTGGCCGCCGCGATGTGACGCATCGGCTCCCAGTCCCTCCGCATACGTGCCGACGAAGAACGTGTCGGCCGTGCCGATCCACTGCTGTTGGCCGGCGGTGAGCTCGCCGGTGACGAGCGCCGTCCTGCTTCCCGGGGGCACGTCGTCGACGTGGGCGCGGGTCTGGATGTACTTCGGGCAGTTGGAGTACACCTGTTCGGTGCGGACGAGGAGCCGGCTGCCGTGCCGGCGGGCCCGGCCGTTGACCCGCATCCGTCTCCGGCTTGCCGGCTCGATCATGAGCATGCCCACCTGCCGCTCGGCGTCGAAGAGGCCCGCGAGCGGATCGCCGGCGCCGGGCAGCCGGTCGGCCACGACGGAGCGGTCGTCGGGGGCGGTGACGAACCCGGGCGGGCCGGTGAGCACGCTGACCCACGCCGTGCCGGTGTCATCGGCGGCCGCGATCACCGCGAGACGCTGCTGCCCGAGGAATTCCGCCGCCACCGGCGGGATGGCCGCCCCCGCGCCGGCCGACCCCCATCCGTCGACGGTCAGACCGGCGCGGCGCTGTACTGAGCGTTCGCCTGGGTGGAGCATGGGCGATCCCTTCCCGTCGTGGGCCGGGCCGCGGCGCGCGGCCCGGGCACAGGTGCATCCGTCGGATCGGTCAGAAGAAGCCGCACGTCGGCGCGCCGTTCGTGGGGGCCGGTGCGGTGTCGGCGCCGGTCGGCGCATAGATCTCCAGGCGGATGCCGTCCGGGTCGGCGAAGAAGACACCGCCGGAGGACGCGCCCTCGCCGTGCGGGACGATCCCCTCGTGGAAGGGCCGCACGCCGAGTTCGCGCAGGATGGCCTCGGCGCGCCGGACCGCCTCGATGTCGGGCACCTGGAACGACAGGTGGTGCAGGCCGGGCCGGTCGGTGGCGAACACGCCGCCGCTCTGCTGCCACAACGTGACCAGCAGGGTGCCGTCGCGGCCGAGGAAGGCGAATCTGCGGTCGCCGTCGGTCTGCTCACCCATGATCTCGAACCCGAAGACCTGGCGGTAGAAGGCGGTGGAACGTGCCAGATCGGTCACGTTCAGACCGACGTGCCCGGTCTGCAGGGCAGGTGTGCTCATGCGGAACCTTCCATGTGGATGCGGTCGCGTTGCGTGACGGGCATGGCTGCCCGTTCGTCGGGAAAGCTGCTCCTAACGGCTACGAACCTCTTGTGCCATTAGAATATGCAGTGTGTTTTATAACGCTGTCAACCTGGATGTAGCGTTAGAAGGGTGGAAGTGGCACACCTTGCGGATGGCGGCGCTCCGTTCCTGGGCGAACCGCCGGCCATCGAACTCGGCAACACCTCGTACGCGGTGAGAGGCCGCCCCAAGGACGGCTTGCGCAGCGTCGAGCACCTGGCCGCGTGGCTGCGTGACATGCGCCCACGTCTCGCGGTCGGACTCGCCGACGCCGACATCCACGGCGTGACGGACCACGACCTGCACCTGGCCAGGGAGCTCCGGGACGTCGTACGGGCCCTCGCCGCCGCAGCCGTGAACGAGCGCGCACCCGATCCGGACATGGTGGCGACCCTCAACCGTCACGCCGGCCGCACCCCGCGCTGGCGGGAGTTGCGGACCACGCCCGAGCCGCACACGACGGAGTGCACCGCGGGCCGCCCTGTCGCGGCCGCACTCGCGGCCGTGGCCGAGGACGCCGTCGACCTGTTCGCCGGGCCCCTGCGTCACCGGCTGCGCGCCTGCGAGGGCCCGGGCTGCATCCTGTACTTCGTCCGCGACAGCCCACGGCGCGAATGGTGCTCACCCGGCTGCGGCAACCGGGCACGAGCCGCCCGCCACTACGCCAAGGTGCGGCAGGGGAGTGGTGACTGAGCCGCCACGCGGGGGACCGGCGGGAGGCGGCAGTCCGGCATGTGGACGGGTGCGCGAGACGGGTTCCGGCCGTCTGTGTCACTATGCTCGATCATGTCGGAATTCGAGGCGAGCGACGAGATCTTGGCCGCCATCGCCGGTCGGCACGGGATCACCGCCGAGCAGGTGCGGCCCCTTCCGGCAGGGGTGGCCAACCGCGTCTTCCTGCTCGGGGACGACCTGGTCCTGCGCATCCCACGGACCAAGCAGTTCCTCCCGGACCTGGTCAAGGAGGTCGCGGTCATCCCCGCCGCCCTGCACGCGGGCGTGCGGACGCCGGAAGTCGTGGCCTTCGACGACACGTGTTCGGTGGTGGACGTGCCGTACATGGTGCTCGCCCGAGCGCGGGGAACAGATCTCGCAGACCTCGACCTGCCCGCCGCCGACGCCGACCGTGTCCACCATCAGGTGGGCAGGGAACTGGCCAAGCTGCACCGGCTGTCCCCGGCCACCGCGCCTGACCTTCCTGCCGTCCCCGTGGAGGACGACGCGGACCCCTGGGCACTCACCGACCGTCTTCTCGTGGCGGGCTGGATCGACGCGGAGGCCGCCCGCTGGCTCACCGGCTGGTTCGACCGGCTCTCGGCGCATCTCCCGGCGGACCCGTCCCCGGTCCTGGTCCACGGCGACATCGCCCCGCAGAACCTCCTTGTCTCCCCGGCGACAGCCGAGCTCAACGGCATCGTGGACTGGGGCGACGCCCAGTGGGCCGACCCTGCTGTCGACTTCGCCAAGATGCCCCTGACCGGCATCCCGGCCATGCTCGACGGCTACCGGCAGGCGACCGGCGAGCGCACCTCGGGGAGCACACCGAGCTGGGAAGCTCGCGTGCTGTGGTTCCACCTCACCTGGGCACTCGGCCGCCTGCCGGATCCCGTCCCGCGCCCCGGCGAACGCCACTGGACCGCCCCTCCAGCCGGCCGGCTCCTGGGCCTGCTCCGCTTTTTCGCCTCGGCCCCGCCGGCCCCGTGGGCCGATCTGGCCTGATCCGGCGGTGCCCACGGAGATGGATGGGTCCGGTCGCCGCCGCAGGTCACGGACATGCCGCCTGCGCGGGCGGTGCGCTTCAGCGCGGCTGGTTCGTGGGCTCCGATGCCCGGGAGCGGGTGGCCGCCAAACTGGCGAGGAGCTTGAGCCGGTCCTCGGAGGTGGTGCCCGGCTCCGCGGTGTAGATGGTCAGGTCGTGCACGGCCCGGTTGGACATCGGCAGGTCCAGGGACTGGTAGGTCAGCTCCAGGTGGCCGACCTCGGGGTGCCGCAGCCGCTTGACGCCGTCGTGGCGGATACGGACGTCGTGCGCGGCCCACTGGGCGCGGAAGCCGGGGCTGAGCGTGGACAGCTCGCCGATGAGCTCACGCAGGGCCCGGTCGTGGGGCTCGCGCCCGGCTTCGGCGCGCAGCAGCGCGGCGGTGGCGGCAGCGGCGGCGTCCCAGTCGGCGAAGAAGTGGTGGGCGCCCGGGTCGAGGAAGATGTAGCGGGCGATGTTGGCGCGGCCGCGCCTGCCGGTGGTCTCACTGGCGAACACCGGCGCGAACAGGGCTCGGGCCAGCGCGTTGCTCGCGACGACGTCCATGCGGCCGTTCTGCACGGAGGCGGAGGACATCGTCATGGAGTCGAGCAGCCACTGGACACGCGGCGCGACCTCGACATCCTTGCGCCGGGAAGGCGTGCGGTGGGCGGGCCGGGCTGACCGGGCCAGGTCGAACAGGTAGGTGCGCTCGTCCTCTCCCAGGTGCAGTGCCCGGGCGACCGCGTCGACCACGTCCTCCGACACGCCGCTGATGTGGCCCTTCTCCAGCCGCGTGTACCACTCCGTGCTCACGCCTGCGAGAACGGCGACCTCCTCGCGCCGCAGCCCCGGAACCCGGCGTCGGCCGCTGGTCGGCAGCCCGACCTGCTCCGGGGTGATCTTGGCGCGCCGGCTGGCGAGGAAGTCCCGGATCTCGGAGCGGTTGTCGGGTCGCTGGTCCATGCCTTCCACGGTAGCCGCCGGCCGCCGTGGAGGGAGGTTGAGCTTGTACCCCCCATAAACCCGACCTTCTCCACACGCGGCGCAGCCGGTTTCGTGGGATCGACCGCCCGAACACGACCCCGATGGAGATGGAAGCATGAGCACGCGAGGAGGAGTCCTCCACGCCCCCGGCGACGTGCGCGTCGAAGACCGCGAGCCTCGGCCGGCCCGGCTCCCGTTCGTCATCCATGTGCTGGCGTTGGGCACGTTCCTGATGGGCACGACCGAGTTCGTGGTGGCGGGCCTGCTGCCGCAGATCGCGGGTGACCTGCGGGTGAGCGTGGCCCGGGCCGGGCTGCTGATCACGGTCTTCGCGGCCGGGATGATCGTCGGCGCGCCGCTGACGGCGATGCTGACGCTGCGCCTGCCCAGGCGGTCGACGCTGATCCTGGCCCTGTGCGTCTTCGCGGCCGGACATGTCATCGTCGCGCTCGGCTCCAGCTTCGCGCTGCTGCTGGCGGCGCGGTTCCTCACGGCGCTGGCGACCGGGGCGTTCTGGGCGGTGGCCAACGTGGTGGCCACCCGCGTCGCCGGCCCCGGCGCGAGCTCCCGCGCCCTGGGCGTCGTGGGCTCCGGCGCCATGCTCGCCAACGTCGTCGGTGTGCCGCTCGGCGCTCTCGCCGGGCAGCTCATGGGCTGGCGGGGACCGTTCTGGGTGCTCGCGGCCCTCGCGGTGGCCGCCATGGGGCTGATCGCCCGCTACGTCCCGCACGACGGCCCCGGCCGTCAGGCGGTGTCGATCCGGTCCGAGCTGTCCGCTCTGCGCTCCGGCCGGCTGTGGCTGGCGCTGGCGGCCTGCGCGACCACGACCGGCGGCGTGCTGTCGGCGTACTCCTACGTCTCGCCCCTCATGACCGACCGGGCCGGCCTCGCCGCCGGCCTGGTGCCGCTGGTGCTCGTCGGCTTCGGCGTCGGCGCCCTGGTGGGCTTCCTCGTCGGAGGGCGTCTGGGCGACGTCCGCCCGCATGCCACGACCATCACGGCGGCCGCGGCGACCACGGTCCTGCTGCTGGCGATCTGCCTGCTGTCCGGCTACGCCGTGCCCACGGCCGCGCTGGTCGCCCTGCTCGGGCTCTTCGGGCTCGGCGCCAACCCCGTGCTGATCTCCCTGGCCGTCCGCTTCGCGGGCAGGGCATCCACCCTGGGGTCCGCCCTCACCGTCTCGGCGTTCAACCTCGGTACCGCCGCCGGCTCCTCGTTGGCCGGCCTGGCCCTCGGCTCCGCCCTCGGCGCCACGGGTCCCGCTGCGGTCGGCACCGCCATCGCCGCACTGACCCTGATCCCCACCGTCACCATGGCCCTCACCCGGCGCCGCCGCCTTTGCCCGGCATTTGCCCGATACGAGCCACAGTGAGCTAGTGCCTGATCTGGGCAAACACTGCTTCTGCACCACCACCCGAAACGGAGAACACCTGATGCGCGCAACCCTGCTGCACGGCGCCGGCGACGTCCGAGTCGAGGAGGTCCCCGACCCCGTCATCAAGCAGCCCACCGACGCGCTCGTCCGCGTCACCGCCTCCTGCATCTGCGGCAGTGACCTGTGGCCGTACGGCTCGCTGTCCCCGGCGGACGGTCCCGCACGGATGGGGCACGAGTTCATCGGCATCGTCGAGGACACCGGCTCCGAGGTGACCTCCGTCAAGAAGGGCGACCTGGTCGTCGCTCCCTTCGCCATCTCGGACAACACCTGCGAGTTCTGCCGCGAGGGCCTGCACACCTCGTGCGTCCACCCGGAGGCCGGTTTCTGGGACGGCGAGCCGGAAGAGGGCGGCCAGGCCGAAGCGGTCCGCGTCCCGCTCGCCGACGGCACCCTGGTCAAGCTCCCCGTCGCGGCGGACTCGGCCCTCATCCCGTCCCTGCTGACGCTCTCCGACGTGTTCGGCACCGGCTACCACGCCGCCGTCGCGGGCGGCGTGAACGAGCGCACCCGCGTCACCGTGATCGGTGACGGCGCCGTCGGCCTGCTGGCGGTACTGTCGGCCAAGCGCCTCGGCGCCGAGCAGATCATCCTCATGGGCCGCCACACGGCGCGCACCGAGCTCGGCCGGGAGTTCGGCGCCACCGACGTCGTCTCCGCCCGCGGCGAGGAGGGCATCGACCAGGTCCGCGGGCTGACCGGCGGCCACGGCACGCACGTGGTCCTGGAGGCCGTCGGCAACATGCCCGCCTACGAGCAGGCGGTCGGGGTCGTCCGCCCGGGCGGCGTGATCAGCCGCGTCGGCGTCCCGCAGTACGAGGAGGCCCCGGTCGGCTTCGGCAGCCTCTTCCGCCACAACCTGCGTCTCGCCGGCGGACCGGCACCGGTCCGGGCCTACATCGAGCAGCTGATGCCCGACATCCTCGACGGCACCATCGAGCCGGGGAAGGTCTTCGACGCCACGACCACCCTCGACGGCGTCCCCGCCGGTTACCGGGACATGGCCGACCGCAAGACCCTCAAGGTCCTCGTCAAGCCCTGACCGAGGTGATGGTGACGAGCACCTCCCGGTGAGGCCCATGGTAGGTACTCTCGGCATGGAGTTCTTCTGTTATCACCGTGATCGGCCTGACTCCGCGGCGCTGCGCCGAGCTGGTGGAAGCGCACTGGTCCTACATGGACCGGTACGCGGCGGAGCTGATCGCCCGTGGCCCGACCTTCGGCCGTGGCGGCCCCGGCGGCCGGGAGGGCGGCAACCGGTACCTGGTGCTGGGCCTCGGCTCCGGGCAGGCCGCCGACCTCGACCCGCCGCCCGCCGCGGGCCAGCTGGACGAGCTGATCGCGTACGGGCCGCTGCTGTCCGACGACGGCACCGCCTGGCTGGGTACGGCGCTGCTGGTCCGGGCGCCGGACCCGGACGCGGCACGCGCCCTCCTGACCCCGGACCGGTACGCCGGCATCGAGGTGCACGACTGGGAGTTCGGCGGGCGGCGGTAGAAAGCACGTGACCGTGCCGGGGCTCGGGCCGGCCGCGCGGGCTAGGATCCGGCCATGCCCCTGTCCGCGGACGACGTCGAGCGTTTCGAGGACTCCAGAGCGCGACTGGAGGCCATCGCCTATCGCCTTCTCGGCTCCGCGGGGGAGGCGGAGGACGCCGTGCAGGAGGCGTTCCTGCGCTGGCAGGCCGCCGACGTCGGCCGCATCGAGGTCCCCGAGGCCTGGCTGACGAAGGTCCTCACCAACCTGTGCCTCAACCAGCTCACCTCCGCGCGGGCGCGCCGCGAGACCTATGTGGGCCCATGGCTGCCCGAGCCGCTGCTCGCCGGGGACCCGATGCTCGGCCCGGCCGACACCGCCGAGCAGCGCGAATCTGTCTCGTACGCGGTGCTCACCCTCATGGAGCGCCTGTCGCCCAACGAGCGGGCGGTGTACGTGCTGCGGGAGGCCTTCGACCACCCGCACCGGGAGATCGCCGAGATCCTCCACATCACCGAGGCCGCCAGCCAGCAGATCTTCCACCGCGCCAAGAAGCACGTCGCGGACGGCCGGGCCCGCACCAAGGTCGACGAGGCCGCCGCCCGGCGGATCGCCGAGGAGTTCCTGGCGGCCGCCGCCAGCGGTCGGACCGCGCCGCTCGTGCGTCTGCTCACCGACGACGCCATCGCGATCGGCGACGGCGGCGGGAAGATCCCGGCCCGCACCAAGGCGTTCGAGGGCGCCGTCGCGGTCGCGAAGTTCCTGTGGGGCCTGCTCAGACCCGCCGCGGCCAAGCGCGCCCTGGTCGGCGGCGCGCCCGAGGTCTACGCCTGGACCGCCAACGGCGAGCCCGCCGTCGTGGCCGTCGTGGCCGGCCGGGTCGTCGGCATCATGTGCCTGGAGGTCACCGCCGAGGGCATCGCCGCGTGCCGCAACCAGTTCAACCCCGACAAGCTCGAACGCGCGACCGCGCACTGGGCGACCGCCGACCACGGGGAGCCCCTGTTCAACGCCTTCTGAGCGCTGTGTGAGGTGCTTCACATCGCGTCCCTGTCAGGAAACGGCGGGCTGCCCGGTTCAAGGGGCAGACCCGCGCAAGAGACAGGAGCGAGGACATGCAGCATCGCATCATCGTTCTCGGCGCCGGATACGCCGGAGCCACCGCCGCCGGCCGCCTCGCCAAGCGGCTCCGCCGCGAGGACGTCGCCATCACCCTCGTCAACGCCGAGCCCGACTTCGTCGAACGCGTCCGCATGCACCAGCTGGCGGCCGGCCAGGACCTCAAGTCCCGGCCGTTCAGCGAGATGTTCGCGGGCACCGGCGTCGTACCGAAGCTCGCGACGGTCACCGGCGTCGACGTCGACCGCAAGACCGTCACCGTCACCGACGCGAACGGCGCCGGCGCCGGAGAACTCGTCTACGACACGCTCGTCTACGCCCTCGGCAGCGGCTGGGACGCCCAAGGCGTCCCCGGGACCGCCGAGCACGCCTACGAGATCGCCGGGCGGCCCGGAGCACTCCGGCTGCGCGAGCGCCTCGCCCGCCTCGAAGCCGGACAGAGCGTGGTCGTCGTCGGCGGCGGCCTCACCGGCCTGGAGGCCGCGACCGAGATCGCCGCGGCCCGCCCGGATCTCGACGTCGCCCTCGCCGCCCGCGGCGGCCTCGGCGACTGGCTCTCTCCCAAGGGCCGCGAGCACCTGCGGAAGGTCTTCGGCAAGCTCGGGATCACCGTGCACGAGCGCGCCGCCGTCACCGGCGTCGAAGCCGACCGCGTCACCACCGCCGACGGCAGGGCCATCCCGGCCGCGGTCACCGTGTGGACCACCGGCTTCGCGGTCCACCCGATCGCGAAGGCGAGCGCCCTGGAGGTCACCGGCACCGGCCAGATCGTGGTGGACGGGACCATGCGCTCGGTCTCGCACCCGGACGTGTACGCGGTCGGCGACGCGGCCATGGTGATGGGCCCCGGGGACAAGCCGCTGCGGATGTCGTGCGCCTCGGGAGGTCCGACCGCGTGGCAGGCCGCCGACGCCATCGCGGCGCGCCTGACCGGCGGGAAGCTCCCTAACGTGCCGATCCGCTACGTCAACCAGTGCATCTCACTGGGCCGCAAGGAGGGTTTGATCCAGTACGTCACCGCGGACGACCGCGCCGTGCAGGCGGTCCTGACCGGCCGGCTCGCCGCCGTCTACAAGGAGCTGGTCTGCAAAGGCGCCGCCTGGAGCGTCACCAACCCGACGCTCGGGCTGCCGACCCGGCGCCGCCGCGTCACGCGGAAGCCGGCCGCGGCGGGAGCGGCCTTCCGGATGCCGGCGTAGAGCCCGGAGCGAAGCGCCGGTGTCAGGCGGTGGCGTGCTCGCCCCCGGTGCGCAGCCGCAGCAGCACCACTCCGTACATCCGGTCCGCCGGGCACAGGCCCCACTGCTTGGAGTCCTCCGATCGGGGGTGGTCTCCGCGCAGCACCAGCATGCCCGGCGGCACGCTGCCGGGCGGATCCCCCGCCACCCAGGGCGGCACCGGGTCCCCGGCCGCCGCGACGACCCGCTTGACGTACCACCCGGTGGGGGCGACGGGGCCGTCCCACCCCGTACGCGGGTCGGGCCGCCGGACGACCACGATCTGGCCGGCCCGGACCCGGCGGCGGTGGCGCAGCACCAGCAGCACATCACCGTGGAGCAGGGTCGGGGTCATGCTGCCGCCCCGCACGGTGACGGTGGACAGCAGCAGCCGGGCCGCCGGCACGGCCCCGATCACCAGCGTCACCGCGCCGACCCAGCCCAGGGCCTGGCTCATCCGGCGGCCACCGTGGTCGCCACCACGCCGTCCTCCCCGGGCGGCGACGCGGCCGGGTCCTCCTGGTACCCCTCCGCCTGGGTACGGAAGAGCTGGGCGTAGACGCCGTCCGGGGACGCGGTGAGGGAGGCGTGGTCGCCGCTCTCCAGGATCTGGCCGTCCTGCACGACGACGATCCGGTCGGCCCGGCGGACGGCGCTGAGCCGGTGGGAGACCAGGACGCTGGTGGACCCCGCGCGCAGCTCCCGCAGCCGGTCGTGGACCGCCGCCTCAGCCACCGCGTCGAGCCCGGAGCTGGGCTCGTCCAGGATCATCAGATCCCGGCCCTGACGCATCAGCCCGCGGGCCAGCGCCAGGCGCTGCCACTGCCCGCCGGACAGGTGGACGCCGCTCACCTGCGCGGCCTCGTCCCCGTCCTCCTCCTCTCCCGCGTGGAACACCCTGCTCAGCATCGTCCGGTAGCCGGCCGGCAGCCGCTCGACGATCTCGTGCGCCCCGGCGCGCTCGGCGGCGGCCCGGACCCGGTCCTGGTCGTCGATCGCCGCCAGGTCGCCGAGTCCGATGTTCTCGGCGGCGGTGAGGTCGTAGTCCATGTAGTCCTGGAACACCGCGCCGATCCGCTGACGCAGCTGCGCCACCGGAACGTCGCGGATGTCCACCCCGTCCCACAGCACGGAGCCGCGCTGCGGATCGTAGAACCGGCAGAGCAGCTTGACGAGGGTGCTCTTGCCGGCGCCGTTGAGCCCGACGACGGCCACGCTGGTGCCGTACGGGATGGTCAGGTTCAGCCCGCGCAGCACCCACGGGAAGTCCTCGCCGTAGCGGAACCACACGTCGCGCAGCTCGATGGAGTGGGCCAGCGGGGCGAGCTCCCGGGGCCGCGACGGCACGGCCAGGTCGTCCCCCACCTCGACCACCGTCAGGTAGTACTGGAAGACCAGAGCGGACTGATGTCCCATGGCGATGCCCTGCACCAGGACGCTGAGCCCGCCCTGGAGGCCGGCCAGGGAGGCGATGAAGACCGACACGTCGCCGATGCTGATCGTCCGTTCAGCCGCGGCGTGCACGGCCCACAGCAGCCCGCCGGCCGACAGCAGCGCCCCGAGGGCGGCGAGGGAGACCTGGACGCGCACCACGCCCCGCTCCAGCCGGTCCTCGGCGTTGTTCGCGGCGCGCAGTTCGGTGAGCATCCGCCCGTGCAGGAAGCTGCCCAGCCCGAACAGGCGGACCTCCTTGGCGGCCTGCAGGTCGGTCAGCAGCATCTGGTAGAAGAGCTTGCGCCGCATGCCGGGGCTGGTGCGCCACATCAGCCCGGCCCGCTGCCGGCTCAGCGTCAGATGGGCGATCATCGCGGGTGCGGCGGCCACCAGCGCGGCAGCCGTCATGACCGGGTTGATCGCCATCAGCGTGCCCAGGAACCCGGCGATGCCCAGGGTCCCCTGCAGGCTGGACAGGCCCATGTGGATCAGCTGGTCCGGGGCGTGCTCGGCGGACTGCTGGGCCAGTCGAAGCCGGTCGTGGAAGCGCGGCTCCTCCAGGCGTGCCAGCCCGCTCATCCGGTTGACCGCGTCGAACAGCCGGTCCTGCGAGTGCAGGCCGATGGCCCGCCGGGCGCGTCCCTGCGCGTACTGCGTGACGGCCGAGGTGGCGGCCATCGCGATGCCCAGGGCACCGATGCCGGCCGCCATCCACACCAGCGCCCCGGTACGGGGGTCGGTGGCGGCGAGCTCGTCGAGGGCGACCTTGGTCAGCCAGGCGGTCGCCACCGGCGCCACGCCACTGATCACCGCCGTGACGAGCTGGAGGAGCAGCATGCCGGGGGAGGCCTGCCAGGCGAGCGCGTAGGCCGCCTTCATCCCGCGGACGACGGAGACGCTCGGCTCCGTCACGTCACCGTCGCCGCTCACGGCGCCGAAGGATGCACGGTCCGGGCCAGCCCCTGCAGGCCGACACTGGCGGCGGTGGCGACCCCGTCGGGGCCGTAGAGGGCGAACCCGGGGTAGAAGCGGGCCCCGAAGGCGGTGCCGACCGGCGCGTCGAGGAATTCGGGCACCACATGGTCCGCGACGCCCACGAGCCGGGCGGCCAGCTCACTGCCGGCCGCGTCCACGCCGACCACCGTGGCCAGCACCTGGCCTCCGGCGTCCCGCACCCGGCGCGCGTGCTCGCCGAACTCGGGCACGCTGTCGTCGCAGCTCGCGCAGTCCAGCGACAGGAAGGCGATCAGCGCCGGCCGGCCGGCCAGCTCGGCGCGGGTGACCGTGGCGCCGTCGGCGGTGGTCGCGGTGAAGTCGGGCATCCGGTCCCCGGGCGCGATGCCCAGCTCCGGTTCCCTGTGGACGGAGGCGGGGCCGTGATGGTGGGGGCTCGGTGGAGCGCTCATGCGGGCACGCCAACGACGCGTCACGGCCACGGTCAGCACGAGGTTCACCGCGGTGAGCGCCGCGACCAGAACAAGTCCTGCGACAAGGTATTCCACAGATGTCCTTTCCGGCTCCGGCGCCGTCTCACCGGCCGAGGTCCCCGGCCGCGACCGGAGACGGGAAGAGCGCGGCGATGTCGTCGAACAAGACGATCAGAGCGGTGAGAACGCCGGCCGAGACCACGGCGGTGCGTGAGCGCGCGGCGCCCTGGCGGAGGAGGGGGAGCGCGCGTTCGAGGGGCGCCGGGGCCGGCGTGGCCGCCCTCGCCGAGGGCGGCCACGCGGCGCGTCAAGCTGGTGTCACCCCGGTCGGCGACGGGCGGGCGTCAGCAGTAGTTCATGCTGTAGCTGTACCAGGGGCCGCAGTGCTTCACGCAGGCACCGTTGGTCGAGCAGGTGCGGCCGAAGCACACACCGCCCTGGATCTTGAACTCCATCGACGAGTCCGGCGCGCAGCCGGCGTCGGCGGTGGTCGTGGGAAGCAGCGCCTCGACGGCGCGGGTGACGCGCCGGGTCACATTCTGGAACATGGTCGCTCCTTGGGGTGGTGGGATCGGTTTTCCACACACGGGCCGAGCGCCGCCACGAAAGGGTGAACACGGCGGCCGCGGCCCGCGCGGGCATGGGGGGGTTGGGCCTTCGGGACGCTAAGGGGCGACCAGCTCGGTCCGCAGGGCGGCGACGCCCGCGCCGGCCGTGGTCACCACGCCGTTGGGGCCGTACCAGGCGTAGGTCGGGTAGTTCTTGACGCCGTACCGCTTCGACAGCGTGGCCTGCGAGTCCTCGGCGATCACGATGTCCATCACGTCGCTGAGCATCGCGGCCAGCTCGCTCTCGGCCGAGTCGTCGCCGTGGACGATCGCCAGGGAGATTCCTCCGTCGGCCCGCAGCCGCTCGGCGTGCCCGGCGAACACGGGCACGGCCTCGACGCAGGCCTTGCACGTGAGCGAGAAGAACCCGACCAGGGTCTCCTTGCCGAGCAGGGTGCCGTCCGTCACGGTGGTGCCGTCGAGGGCGCGGGCGGAGAAGCTCGGAATCCGATCGACCATCCGGATGCCGGCGCCGTGCGTGCCACCGCCCGTGGCCTCCAGCTCTCGCCACCGACGGAGCATGACCAGAAGGAACGCCAGGTTGAGTACGCTGACGACGCCGACCAGCACCAGCCCCATAACAGCGAATATCACGAAATGCGTCCTCTCCCAGAACCTACGGGAACCGGTACGGCCGCGGCCACTCGACGATGATCGCCTAAAAGGGGTCCAACCGCAATGCCGGATATTTCTGGGCCGGTTTGCTGCTGTCATCGGTTGTTGTCGGGTGTCGTTTGTTGCGGTGTCTCTGCCGTGTGAAGGGTTATGTCGGGTCTTTCGCGGTGAAACCAAGGCTCTGGAGTAAGAAGTCGCCCCGCTGAAGCCGGTCAGGCGCGCGACAGGACCACCTTGAGCGCTCCGGTCACCTGTGGGTCGGCGAACGTCTCGTAGGCGGCCGTCATGTCACACAGGGCGAAGCGGTGGGTGATGAACCCGCCGGGATCCAGCCGTCCGGCGGCGACCACGTCCGCGCCGAGCCGTCCGGCGGCTTCCAGCCGGGCCGGAGCGAGATCGACGGCGATGATGTGGCTGGGCGTGCAGAGCCGGGCGGTGGTGATGGCGGCCAGTCCGATCGGCCCCGCGCCGACGACCGCGACCGTGTCACCGGGCCTCACCCTGCCGTTGAGGACGCCCACCTCGTAGGCGGTGGGCAGGATGTCGGCCAGCATGAGCGCGGCCTCGTCGGAGACCCCCTGGGGCAGCAGGTGGACGGAGGCGTCCGCGAACGGCACGCACACGTACTCGGCCTGGGTGCCGTTGACGCGGTGACCGAGGATCCATCCGCCGCCGCCCAGGCACTGGCCGAACATGCCGGTCCGGCAGTAGCGGCAGCGCCCGCATGCCGAGATGCAGGAGACCAGGACGCGGTCTCCCGGCTCGACGGTGGTGACCGAGGTTCCGGTCGCGGTGACGGTGCCGACCGCCTCGTGGCCGAGGATCGTGCCCGGCCGTACGGCGGGCACATCGCCCTTCAGGATGTGCAGGTCGGTGCCGCAGATGGTGACAGCGTCCACCCGTACGATCGCGTCCGTCGCCTCGGTCAGTCGCGGATCGGAAGTCTCCTCCCACGAACGCTGACCCGGCCCGTGATAGATGAGCGCCTTCATCGTGCCTCCTCGTCGGCTTTCCTCTCCCACGCTCGTCGGGGATGGGCGGAACCGGGCAGGGGCGAAGGTCCCTCACGCGGACGGCTTTGGCCTCCGGAGGCCGGATCGGGAGGCGTCGCACGACGGCAGCCACTTCGCGCGTGCCCCCGATCCGGCTCGCGGATGGCGTGCTCGACCAGGCGCCGGTCAGCGCAGGCGGCGCAGCAGCGGCGAGGGCGGCGGCTCGCAGGGCGCCACCCTGATCCGCGCGTCCACCGTGGTCGCGCCGTCCGGGGTGACGATGACGGGGTTCAGGTCGAGCTCGGCCATGTGCGGCAGGTCGTCGAGCAGCCGGCCATGGACCCCGGCACGGACGGCTCGCCGCCGAGGGCCACACCGGGCAGCCCATGCGTGAGCAGATTGATCCACAGGATCTGGGCGGGAAGCCTCCACGTTGAGCGCCGTCGTCCACGCCGGGGTGCTGGCCCGTGTCGGGCCGGGCGCCTCGGAGCCGTTCCTGGTGGAGGCACTCAACGGTGATGTCCGCGACGTCCAGGGCGGCACGACGGCCGAGGGCATCCACCTCGGGGCGATGGCGGGCGTGCTGAGCCTGTTCGGCGCGCCGCCGGCGGACGACTCGCAGCACTAGCTCGCGGTGACGTTTCTCGCCTGACCGAGGCCGAGGGCCCGGAGCAGCGCGGGGTCCCACCCGCCGGTGCTCTCGTCGTACAGGGCGAAGGTCGGCCCGAAGGACCAGTAACCCCACGAGAAGCCGTGCTCCTCGGCCAGGCGCCGGTTGACGGCGGCCCAGCGCGCGCGTGAGCCCGGGTCGGCGTTGCCGGAGGTGCCGAACTCGCCGACGAAGATCGGCCTGTCGTGCGCGCGCGCCCACTCCGCCAGGCCGGCGAAGGCGTCGGACAGCACGGAGCGCTCCTCGTGGCTGCCCTGCCATGTCGTGCCCAGCCAGGAGACGGGGTCGCCGAACGGGGTCTCGGTGCCGAGCCAGGTCTCACCCTGCATGGTGAAGGTGATCGGCCAGTACTGGTGGACCGTGACGATCAGGTTGCGGTCGTCCTCCGGCAGGCGGAGGTCGGGCAGGCGCCGCATGTTGTTGTAGGAGGCCGGGCCTATGACGACGGCTCGGGCCGGGTCGGCCTCGCGCAGCGCGGTGAGGATCTGTCGCAGGTAGTCGTTCCAGAGGGGATCGAGTGGGCCGCGGGGCTCGGCCAGGGGTTCGAGCATCACCTGGGCGGGGCGCTCGGAGAAGCGCTCGGCGACCTGGTGGGTGGTGGCGAGCAGCCGGTCGAGGTGACGGGGTGGGTCGGCCATCAGCTCGGGGTCCTGCAGGTTGTTCAGGACGACGCTCAATCCGCGTTCGGCGGCCTGGTCGAGGAGCAGGTCGACGCTGTCCAGGATCGTCGGGTCCACGGTGAATCGTCCCCGGGATTCGGTGGTGTGCGCGGCCCAGCAGGTCGCCAGCCGGACGGCGGAGAATCCGGCCTCGTGGCACAGGTCCAGATGACGCGGGCCGACCGGGACGGTCCATCCTTGTTCGAGTGCGGCGCCGAAGTCGGCGCCGATGTTGACGGTGCGGGCCAGGAGGCGGTTGGTCTCGTGAAGGGAGGACGCGCTCATTTACCTGCGCTCTTTCGTCGGGGAGTCGGAACCGGGGCCGGGCCAGTGCGTGGCCGGGTCGCGGAGTTGGGTGGTGAATGCGCGTAGCCAGTCGAGTTCGGCCCGGCGCAGGGCCTGAGGGAAGGCGTGGTCGGCCAGGAACACCGGCGCGACTCCGTCTCGCGCGGCGGCGTCCAGGGCGTGGCCGGTTTCGTCGACATGCTCCCGCATGCGCTCGGCGCGGCGTTCGAGGAGGGCGATCACCTCGGTCCTGGGCAACGCGAACATGAACATCAGCGCCACCGTGAAGCCGGAGGTGTCGTCCTCGGGACCGTCGAGCAGTTCGCGCAGCCAGTCTCGTAGTGTCGAGCCGCCTGCCTCCGTGATGCGGTAGACGGTCCGCTCGGGCCGGGCGCCCTCGCGGACGGTCTCGCCTTCGGTGATCAGGCCCGCGTTGACCAGGCGGGGCAGGGCGTCGTAGAACGACGCGTTCTTGATCTTCAGAGTGCGGTCGTGGCCGCGTTCGCGCATCTCGACGCGCATGTCGTAGACGTGGCGCGCGCGCTCGGCCAGCAGGCCGAGCACGGCCACGGTCATCGGGGTACGCAGGGGGCGTGCGGGCACCGGAGCTCCAGATAGTCGAACGCGACTAGACGAATTCGACTATATAGCACCCGCGATCACGTCGGACCGTCCGGCACGGAGTGCCCCGGGCACAGGCGGCTACCCGCCGGTGTGAGGGTCGGTGCCGGGCCTGGTGAAGTAGGCGGCGCTCTCCGCGTCCGCCGGGTAGTACGACTCGATCGAGACCTCGTCCAGGGTGATGTCCATCGGGGTGCCGAACGTGGTGGTGGTCGAGAACAGCCGCACTTCCCGTCCGCCGAAGCTGAAGATCATCGGGATCACGACCTCGGACTCGATCGGGTGGCTCACGTCCCCGGAGCCGGGCGTCAGCAGTTCCTTGTAGAGCGCGGTGAGCTCGGGGTCGGGAGCAGCGGCGAGCTGACGCGAGATCCGGGTACGGAGCACCGCGCGCACCTGGGCCAGATTGACGATCCGGGGAGAGAGCCCGCGCGGGTCCAGGCCCAGCCGCACCATGTTGATCGGCGGCTGGAGCAGGTCGGGGGCGACGTCTGCGAGGAACGGCTCAAGGGCGCGATTGGTCATCACGATGTTCCATCGGCGATCCACGGCCAGCGCCGGGTACGGCTCGTGTGCGCGGAGCACCCTCCCGACCGCCTGCCAGGCCGCCGACAGCGCGTCCCCGTCGAGCGGCCGCTCGGCGTAGCGGGGCGCGAAGCCGGCGGCGAGCAACAGCCGGTTGCGCTCACGCAACGGCACATCGAGCTGATCCGCGAGCCGGAGCACCATGTCGGCGCTCGGGTTGGACTTGCCGGTCTCCACCAGGCTGACGTGACGAGCCGAGACGTCGGCGGCGATCGCGAGATCGAGCTGGCTGAGTCGCCGGCGATGCCGCCATTCCCGCAACAATTCCCCGACCGTGTGCATGGCCGCCGATGCTACTCCTCGTGCGGCCGCACGCCATGACATGCGAGTTCATCGACAATCGTCGCGACGGCGGAAAAACTGCTCCCATGACTACGCAGAACATGACCACGGACAACAAGAGCATCGTTCAGAAGGCGCTGACGGAGCTGGTCGGGACGGGCGACGTCGACGCGCTCGCGCCGTTGCTGAGCGACGACTTCGTCCATCACAGGCCGGATTCGGCCTCCTCCACCAAGGCGGAATGGCTCGCCGCCGTACGCGCCGCCCTCGTCCCGCTCGCCGGCATGCAGGTCGAGATCCATCACGTGCTGGCCGACGGCGATCACGTCGTGATGCATTCCCGGCGCCGGCTTCCCGGGGGCGGGCCGGAGATCGTGGTCGTCGACATCTGGCGGATCGACGACGGGCTGATCGCCGAGGCGTGGGAGATCATCGAGCCGGTGGCCCAGGCGGCCGCCAATCTGGTGTGGTGGGAACCCGCCGATCACTGAGCCGGTCTGGCGCCGCCGGACCCGCCGGACCCGCCGGACCCGCCGGACCCGCCGGACCCGCCACATCGGACGAGAGAGGT